>JBCDCF010000231.1:0-6048 GCA_039182345.1 Pseudomonadota bacterium | reverse complement strand
CGTCAACCGGGGGCGTTAGGGTGGTGGTGCCCACCAAACGGGCGTTGGCGCCACCTTTGTCCACAGACCGGGGCCCTCTGAGGCCGGATTCGTTAATCAGAGCTTGCCGAAATCCACTGAAACGCCCGGTCCGGGGGCATTTTTGTGTTGTCCATGCAACATCACAAAGGGATGGAGGGGCCTTAGGGGCTTTGGCGTTCGCCTTTCCGTTGCCGCGGGTGGGGGCGCTGCGCAATGTGACTTCGCGAACGGGGCACATGTCCCACTCGCAAGGTTTGGCGGGGCCGCAGCGGCTTATCCAAATCGAGTAGAGATCCGGCGACTTTCGGCCCGAGGGTCACCGCCGGAATGAAAGTCAAAGGAACTCTGTTGTGAACCTCTTTGGAGATCGAGACATGAACATTAAGCGTCTTGTCCTCGGCACGGCTGCGGGTGCTCTCGCGGTGACCGGGGCGCAGGCCGCCGACCTCCCCGTTGTGGTCGAGCCTGTTGATTATGTGCGCGTCTGCGACGCCTTCGGCGTTGGCTTCTACTACATCCCCGGCACCGAAACGTGCCTGCGTGTGGCTGGCCGCGTCCGCGTTGACTACAACGTCTTCTTCGACTTCGACGACTTCGAAGTCATCCCGGGCCTCGGCTACGAAGACGACGGCGACGATGGCTACCGCTTCCGCGCTCGTGCGTACATCTACATGGACAGCCGCACCAACACCGAATTCGGTCTGCTGCGGACGTTCACGGAAGTGTACTTCACCAGCCAGTTCGGCGGTGAGCTGTCCACGACCCTGAACCGTGCCTTCATCCAGTTCGGTGGGTTGACCTTCGGTCGTACTCAATCGTTCTACGACTTCCTGGATGCCTCCTACGGCTCCTCGCAGTTCTTCAACGCGAACTTCTCCGATACCACGACCAACGTGTTGGCCTACACCTTCGCGTTCGGCAAAGGCTTCTCGGCGTCGATCTCGCTTGAAGATGAGCTGTCCCGTCGTGCCAACCTCGGTATCGCCTTCGGCGCTTACCAGGGTGCTCGGATCCCCGACATCGTGGCAAACGTCCGCGTTGATCAGGGCTGGGGTTCGGCTCAGGTGATGGCTGCTGGTCACTATGTGGATGACCTTGTGTCCGGTGACAGCGAGTACGGCTTCGCGGTCGGTGCCGGTGTGAACGTGAACGTTCCCTTCGGTAACGGCACTCAGGTCGGCATCCAAGGTGGTTACACCCACGGTGCTCTGTCCTACGTCGCTTCCGGTGCCACGGGTGGTAACCCTGTGATCGGTGTCGCAGCGGCTGACGGTATCGTCACCCTCGGCGGCGATCTGGAACTCGTCGATGCCTTCTCCGTGTCGGGTGGTTTCTCAACCTCCTTCACGCCGACGGTGTCCCTGGGCGTCCAGGCTGGTTACCTCTTCGTTGACCACGCTGAGCGTGCCGGCATCAGCTACGACTTCCAGAACATCACTCTGGATGGCTTCCTCGGCTACTCCCCGGTGTCTGGCTTCGTCCTCGGTGTTGGTGCCCAGTACATGTACGTCGACAACGACGACTTCGACGACGGTTCCGCTCTGTCCACCTTCTTCCGGGCACAGCGCACCTTCTAACACGATCCACCTTCTTAGGATCGAAGGCCCGGCGGTCACCCCGCCGGGCCTTTTCGTTTGTCCGCCTTCATGCGGGTGCGCGTCAGCGCGTAACCCCCTGGCGCGAAATCTCTTCCTTCAATCGATTCCGATTGCGCCGAAAGCGCGCTAGAGTGAAGTCCCGTCAACGGTGCATTGCTCGATCATGCTGTCACGCGACCTCTTCGCGGCGCTCGCCCTTACCGCCGCCGTCTTCACACCCACCCTTGTTGCGTCCGCCCACGCTGCTGAGCGTCCGCTCGTGGTGGGGATGGCCTTGGAGCCACCCCATCTCGACCCAACAGCCGGCGCAGCGGCCGCCATCGACGAGGTGCTGTACGCCAACGTTTATGAGGGCCTGACCCGCATCGCCTCCGATGGCACCGTGGTCCCCGGATTGGCGATGGACTGGTCGGTGAGCGAAGACGGCCTCTCCTACACCTTCAACCTGCGCGAAGGCGTCACCTTCCACGACGGCACACCCTTTGATGCCGATGCCGTGGTCTTCACCCTCGACCGGGCACGGGCCGACGGCGCGGAAAACGCCCAGCCACAGCTCTTTGCCGCCATCGACAAGGTGACAGCTGTCGACCCCACCACCGTCAGGATCGACTTGACCCAGGAGGACGGCGATCTTGCCTACTCCCTCGCCTGGGGCGATGCGGTCATCGTTTCCCCCAGCGCTGCCGAAACGCTGAAATCGGCCCCCGTGGGCACAGGCCCGTTCACCTTTGACACATGGCGGCGCGGCGACAGGGTGATTCTGTCGCGCAACGACGCCTATTGGGGCGAACAGGCGAACGTGCCACAGGTGGAGTTCGCCTTCGTTTCCGACCCGACCGTTGCCCTTGCGGCGATCCTTGCCGGCGACGTTCACGCCTTCCCGAACTTCCCAGCCCCGGAAACGCTGCCTGTTTTGGAGGCCGATGACCGGTTCAACGTGGCGGTGGGCACCACGGAAGGGGAGACCATCCTTGCCATCAACAGCGCCAGCGAGCCGTTTGACGATGTGAGGGTGCGCAAGGCCATTGCCGCGGCCATCGACCGTCAGGCCCTAGTGGACGGGGCCATGTACGGCACTGCCACCCCCATCGGCTCGCACATGCCCCCCCATGCCCCAAGCTATGTGGACCTCACCGGCCTTTCCCCCCACGATCCCGAAGCGGCGCGTGCCCTCTTGGCGGAGGCTGGAGTGGAGGATCTGCGCCTGTCCATCGCCCTGCCGCCGCCCGCCTATGCCAGGCGTTCTGGCGAAATCATTGCCGCACAGCTGCGCGAGGTGGGCATTGACGCTGAGATCGTGCCGGTGGAGTGGGCCGAGTGGCTTGCCAGGATCTTCCGCGGCAAAGAGTACGACCTCACCATCGTCGCCCACACCGAACCCAACGACATCGGGATTTACGCCCGGCCGGACTACTATTTCCACGTTCCCAACGAGCGCTTCACCGCCATCATGGCCGAACTTGACAAGGTGGCCGACCCTGACACACGCATCACGCTGTTGAAGGAAGCGCAGACCATCATTGCCGAAAACGCCGTCAACGGCTTCCTCTTCCAACTGCCGAAGGTGGGTGTGTGGGACGCGCGCCTTGACGGCTTCTGGGAGAACGCCCCCATCCAGGCCAACGACGTCACGGGGGTGCGCTGGCAGGAATGACGGCGCTCTCGCGCCTTTTTCAGCTTGTCGTCACGCTGCTGGCGGCAAGCTTTTTGATCTTTTTCGCCATGCAGGTGCTGCCCGGCGACCCTGCGGACGTCCTCTTGGGCCAAAACGCTGACCCCGAAGCCGTGGCGGCGCTGCGGGCAGAGCTGGGCCTCGATCGTGCCATCCCCATCCGTTTCGTTGACTGGCTGGGCGGGGTTTTGACAGGCGATCTTGGCGTCAGCGCCACCTACGATGTGCCTGTGGCCCATCTCATTGCCGAACGGGCGGTGGTTTCGCTCCCGTTGGCCGCGCTTGCCGTTGGCTTGGCCATTGTCATTGCCTTGCCTGCAGGGGTTGGGGCGGCCATTGCGCGGGGCCGGCCGGTGGATCGTGTGGTGGTGGCGGGCGCCCTTGTGGGCCTCAGCGTCCCCAATGTGTGGCTGGGGCTCATCCTCATCTTCGTCTTTGCGGTGGCCCTCGGTGTGGCGCCCGCCGGTGGATTTCCCGGGTGGGATCAAGGGTTTGGCGCCTTCGGTGCCTTGCTGATGCCGGCGGTGGCGCTGGCCGCGCCCCAGGCCGCCATTCTCACACGTCTCGTGCGCGCCGCTGTGCTGGAAGCGCTTGACGAGGACTATGTCACCCTTGCCCGTGCCAAGGGGCGAAGCCGTCGCGCGGCCGTCTGGCGCCACGCACTGCCCAACGCTTTGCCGCCCATCTTAACGCTGATCGGCCTCCAATTCGGCTTTCTGGTGGCCGGCGGCGTCATCATCGAGACGGTGTTTTCCTTGCCGGGGCTGGGACGATTGTTGTTCCAGGCCGTTGCCCAAAGGGACCTTATGGTGGTGCAGGGCGTCGTCCTCGTCTTGGTGTCGATGGTGGTGATCGTGAATGCGGCGATGGATGGGCTCGCCCTCCTGTCAGACCCCCGCCAACGCGCCGACCGCCCCAAGGCGGCACGCGCATCATGAGGCTGGTCCTTGGTGCCGGTGGGCTCGGCCTGTTCGTGGCCATTGCCGTAACGGCCCTGTTCTGGACGCCCTTTGCGGTGGACACCATCACCATCACCGACCGTTTTGCCGCCCTGTCGTGGACCCACCCGCTTGGGACCGATCAATATGGCAGAGACATAGTGTCGATGTTGATGGCGGGGGCGGTAACCTCGCTGTCGGTGGCGGCCGCCGCTGTGGTGATTGGGGTGGGGGTGGGCGCTCCTCTGGGGCTACTGGCCGCAGCCTCAGGCGGCGTGTTCGAGGCGGTGTTGATGCGCCTCAGCGATGTGGTCTTTGCCTTTCCGGCCCTCATCACGGCGGTGATTTTGACCGCCCTTTGGGGCCCCGGCGCCATCAACGCAACGGTCGCCATCGGCGTCTTCAACATTCCCGTGTTCGCCCGTTTGACGGCAGCGGGCGCCCGCAAGGTGCTGGCGCTCGACTTTGTGGACGCGGCAAGGCTCTCCGGCAAATCCTCCGCCAGAATCGCTGTGGAGCATGTAGCCCCCAACGTAGCCCCCATCGTGATCACCCAGGCTGCCACACAGTTTGCCATCGCCATCCTGGCCGAAGCCGGCCTCTCTTATGTGGGCCTTGGCGCCCAGCCCCCTGTGGTGTCATGGGGCAGAATGCTTGCTGAATCTCAGACCTTTATGGCCATTGCGCCGCAGCTTGCCGTGTGGCCGGGCATTGCCATTGCCCTTGCGGTGATGGCGGTGACAAGCCTTGGGGAGGGCTTGCGGGCCGGCATCGACCCGCGCCTGCAACGCATGGGCGAGGGGTGATGCTTGAGGTGCGCGCCCTGTCGGCTGCCCTTGGCAGGCTCAGCCTGATCGAGCGGGTGGACCTTCACGTGGACGCTGGCGAGACCCTTGCGCTTGTGGGGGCATCGGGGTCCGGCAAATCTCTGACGGCACGGGCGATTTTGGGCCTGCCACCGCGTGGGATCGCGTTTGGCGGCACCATCACCCTTGAGGGCCGGTCCATCCTCAATGCGCCGGAAAAAGCGGTCTCGCCGTTGCGCGGGCCGGCGATGGCGATGGTGTTTCAAGAGCCAGCCACAGCGCTGAACCCAATCCACAGGATCGGCAGGCAGATCGAAGAGCCGTTCGTGATCCACACGGCCCTTGGCGCGGCCGAGCGGCGGGAGAAGGTGCTCGAACTCCTTGAAAAGACGGGCCTTGCAGCCGCGGGCGTCGGGCCGGAGCGCTACCCACACGAACTGTCCGGAGGCCAGCGCCAAAGGGTGGCCGTTGCCATTGCCCTTGCCCTTGCCCCTAAGCTTGTGGTGGCCGACGAGCCGACCAGTGCGCTGGATGCCCTGTCAGCGGCGCGTGTGCTGGACCTCCTCACCACCATGACGCAGGAGGCAGGGGCAGCGCTCATCCTCATCACCCATGACCTTAGCGTTGCGGCCCGCGCAGCCCGCGTGGTGGTGATGGCAAACGGCAAGGTGGCGGAGACCGGCCCGCGCGATCAGATCCTGACCCAGCCGCAGTCCGATGCCGGCCGCGCCCTTCGCGATGGCCTGTTGCTGGACCTGCCGCCGCGGCCGGAAGTGCACGGCGCGCCTGTGCTCAAGGTGGCGGACATGGACGTTTTGCGCCACGGCCGGCCTGTCGTGAACAGGGCCGAAATCGTGGTGCGGCGGGGGGAGCGGCTGGCCGTCGTCGGCGGGTCGGGCTCAGGCAAGACGACGCTGATGCGTGGCGTCTTGGGTCTGCTGCATGCGACGGGGGATTTGGCCCTTTTGGGCAAGGGTGTCCAGCCCGGTGCGGCGGTGCTGCGGCGCAAGGTG
>JBCDCF010000230.1:0-6050 GCA_039182345.1 Pseudomonadota bacterium | reverse complement strand
GATCAGCCTGACATCGCTGCGCCACCCGCCGATGGCAAAGGCCGCGCCAACGGCCACGAACCACACCGCTGCGAGGGCCGCGAGATAGCGCTGATCGGTCAGCCCGTAGGCGTCCACCCGCAGCCAAAGCGCAAGGACGAACAGGGCCACTGGCGGCAGCATGACGAAGAACCAGACCCTGCGGAAGCCGTCCGCCACCCTGTTGAGGCGCTCCATAGAGGCGGTGGCAAGGAAAGTGAGTATGCCCGTGACCGCAAACAGGGGCACGATCCACCCCACTTCGTTGCTCGGAAGTTCCCCCTCGATAATGACGCGGAACACGTAGGCGACCAAAACCAGCGCGTAGAGCGCCAGAAGCGGCGTTAGAACCAGTTGCGCCAGGGTCTGTGCCACAAGGCCCAAGGCATCGCCTATGCGCTCAGGCCCCTGGGCACGCACCGGCGCAAGGGCGAGAAACGCGATGGGGCCCAACAGGCCCGCAGCAAACGGCAAGGCATAGTCAACGGCAAAGTCACCGCCAGGGATGCCGAGGAGGACCTGTGCGCTGAACTCCAGCGCCACGACACCGCCCAGCACCAAAATGGCTGCCAACAGTGCCAGGAGCGCCGCTGCGACGGTGCGCACACCAAGGCGCCAGTAGGTGGGGCCGTCCACCGTTCCCCAAAGCCCTGGCGCGGCAAGGGCCAACACCACAAGGGCTGCCATCAACAGTGGACGGTTGATGAAAAGGGTGTCGGCAAACCCCATGGCTGCAGCGGCTGCAACGGCCAAAACAAGAGCCGTCAACCAGCCGCGCAGGGCATGTCCCACCACCGCTGCGGCAAAGGCTCCGGCGGCCGCCAGCGCTGCTGTATTGGCGTTGTCGCTGTGGATGGCGTCCCAGGCGATGGCATAAAAGACTGCCGCCATCCCAAGGCAGGCAAGAAGGGCGATGGGCCACTGACGGGCCACATGGGACAGCGGCGCCAGGGAGATCAGCGGCGGCCGCGGTGGCGGCGCATCGGGCGTGGCCGCCTCGGTCATAATCCCAGCGGAGCCTCACGACGCGGAACACGCCAGAAAAGGGTGCGCACGCCGGAAGGCCGGACCGGTCTCATGCCGCCCGGGCCATGGCCGGGGCATTCAGGAAGTTTCTGATCGCCTCGGTGCTCGCCCTGTCCCACAACAGCGGCGCGTGGCCTTCGCCAACGGCAATGAAGGTGGTCAGATGATTGTGGCGCCTGCGCATGGCCTCAATGGTCGCCGCCGACAACAGGTCGGAGTTGGCGCCGCGGATGACCATGACAGGATGGTTTTCCATCAGGTTGAAGGCGGGCCAGAAGTCAGGCGATGTGCCGCTCTCGGCAAAGTCCTTGAACATGTCGGCAAGGGCCGCGTCATAGTCCAGGCTGACGGCGCCGTTGTTGCTCCCCTTGCGCGATGGCGAGGCGAGCTGGTGGGCAAAGCGCGTCCAGTCGTCATCGGCAAGGCTTGGGAACTGAGGGCCGAGGCCTTCACGCATTTGTGCGGCAAGGTCTTCATAGCTGTCGAAGGCCATGCGCACGCCAACGGCCTTGGCAATGCGCGACAGGCCGGGCCAGTCGATCTGAGGTCCGATGTCGTTCAAGACCACACAGCCCACCCGTTCGGGCGCGGTCGCCGTCAAAGCCATCGACAATAGCCCGCCACGGGAGGTGCCGACGAAGTGGGCCTTGTCCACGCCGAACGCCTCCATGGCAACGGTGAGGTCGGCAAGCTCCTGGGTGAGCGTATAGGTCTGCGGATCGGCGCGGCCGGAGCGGCCCCTGCCGCGGGACTCAAGCACAATCACGCGCCGGCCGGGGTCTTCCGCATCAGGCCGCGCCAAAGCGTGCGCCAGTGCGGTGAAGTCACGCCCGTTGCGCGTCAAACCAGGAAGGCACACCACAGGAAGGTCTGACTCGTCGCCGATCAGATACTCGTCCGCCACCAGGCGGACGCCATCTTCGGTGGTGCACTCCAGTTCCTCGGTCAGCTTCGTCTCCCGCGCTCCAGATCCTGCTCGATGGCGAGCCGGCCGGTGCCGAGCGCTTCCCGATAGACCTGCATGTTTTCCATAACCCGCTGCACATAGTTGCGCGTCTCGGGGAATGGAATGGCTTCCACCCACTGAATGGCGTCCACCTTGGGGTTGCGCGGGTCGCCGAACCGCTCGATCCACTCCGCCACGCGGCGCGCGCCGGCATTATAGGCGGCAAAGGTGAGAATGTAGGACCCGTCATACTGGTCCAGGCGCTTGGCGAGGTAGTGGGCGCCAAGGGTGGCATTGTAGGCAGGGTCGCGCGTCAAGCGGCGCTGTGTGTGGCGGATCTTCAGGGTGCGTGCCAGCGAGGCGGCGGTCTTGGGCATCACCTGCATCAAGCCGCGCGCGCCTGCAGGGCTGACCGCACCGGTGTTGAACTGGGACTCTTGGCGGGCGATGGCATAGACGAGGGCCCTGTCCACCGAGGACGGCACCTTCGCGGTCCGCGGAATGTCGCGGGTCGGGTAGGCAAGACGGCCCACAGACACACCGCGCCGCTGGGCTTCTTTCGCCGTCATCAACGCAAGGTGCGGCTTGTTGGCCTTGCGGGCCAGATCCATCACCAGAGAGACTTGACCGGGGGTCGGCAGGGTTTCGCCAAGGTGTTCAAGCAGCGGCCAGATTCTGTGGCCATGATCCACCGCCACCAGACGGGCCACCGCCTGGGCCACCTCGTTGCGCGCAATGGCGGATTTGTCGCCGGCGGTGGGTTGCGGTGCGCGTGACAGGCCCGTCCCGCTATGGCCTAGCTCCCGACGCGCCAGTTGGCCATAAAACGTAAAGCCGTAGCGGGCGGCATCGCGGTAATGGCGGCGTGCACCGTTGCGCTGCCCCATGGCGACAGCTGCACGACCGCGCCAGTACGCGGCGCGCGCCTTGCTGATGGGGGTGGAGGCAATCCCTTCCAGGGTTGCAAAGTGGCGGTCGGCGCTGCGTCCGTCCTTCAAGCCTTTGAGGGCGAACCAGCCGGCGTGGAAGGCCTCGTCCGCCCGCTCCACATTGCCTTTGGCATACCCGCGGGTGACAAGCTTATAGGCACGGCGCCACTTGCCACGCTCTGCCAGGGAGCGCGCCACGATGCGCGTCTCCACCCACCAGGCGTCGGGGTAGATGAGACCGCTTCGGGGGGCCGATTCAATCAACCGTGCCGCGCCGGCAAAGTCCTTCGCACGGCGCTTCAACTCAACCTCGGAAAAGCGGTAGCCCGCCCGCCGCTTCATGGACGAGGAGACCCGCTTCAACTTGCGTGCTGCATCCCCCCCGCCCTGGTTGACGGCAACGCGGGCCTCCACATAGGCCCGCCCGTTCTTGCCCAGGTGCCGTGAGAGGGCGCGCGCCTCGTCCACCTTGTCGCGGTAGACGAGGAGATCGGCACGGATCAGATGATCATCGGCGCTGAGGAGGGAGCGGAAGTCCTTCAGGTACGCTTCCTGGAGCCCACGCCCCATGGGCTTGGCGTGCCACACTCCTCTGACCAGTTTGCGCGCCCTGTCCTTTTGGCCGGCGGACAAGTAGGCCCGCGCCAACAGCCGCACACCGGCGTTGGAGATGGCTGTGCCCCCCATCGCCTCGATGACCCGGGCCGCCGGCGGGTTCTCTCGCGACAGCGCCTCTTCGGCCCGCACACGGGTGAGGCGCGGCGAGGGCCAATCCTTACCGCGTTGGGCCCAGTCGGCCACCATGGCGAAGGTCAGATGGTCCCCACCGGCGCGCACCAGGTAGTAGTCGACAATCTTGCGGTCGAGGGGGTCGCTGATGCCGTTGCGCCTTTGAATGGCCTCTTTGTAGCGGTCGGCCCGCAAGGCATCGAGCGCACCTTTCAAACCGCTGCGCACCCGCCCTGCAGACTTGAAGGGGTCGCCATCAGTCCTTGCGACGATGGCCGGCGTGGCGGCGGGCGCAACAGCGGCCACATGAGGGGCTGGTGCTGCGGGCGCGCGCGCTGCAGGGGCCGTGGCAGACGGGGCTGAAGGGGTCGCCGCGGTCTGGTCGGCAGCGCCATGGGTTGCAAAAAGTTGCTCGATGGGGCCTGCCGCGCGCGCAGCAAAGGCGTTGGGCGACAACGGCACCGCCACACCGTCCTGAACGCGGCCGATGACCCGTGCGCGGCCCGGCCGGCGCTTGGGCACAGGCACGCTGGACACGGTGATGACGCTGGACGGCCCATCGCCCAACCCATTGACGGCATAGGGCGAAAGAGGTGCCGACACCGCTGCGGAGGTAACCGCCACCGCCGCCGCGCTCACCAGCGCACATCCCTTGGCTTTCCAACGCCCGTTCATGCCTCACCCAACTCAACTGACCACGATCTCGCCAAGGCTGTAATCGATTACCCTTGCCAATCGGTCAAAGGGATGGCTTGCCTTGTTGCGATCTGCGGCCCTACCGTCCGCGGCGATGACCGAAGATATGTGGAGCCTCCGGCGTGTTCAAAGGATCAATCCCCGCCCTCGTGACACCGTTTCGCGATGGCCTTGTCGATGAGCGCGCCTTTGCCGATCTCGTGGAATGGCAAATCGGCGCCGGCAGTTCAGGCCTCGTTCCCGTCGGCACCACAGGCGAATCGCCCACCTTGACCCACGAAGAGCACCATCGTGTGGTGGAATTGTGTGTGGATGTGGCCGCCGGCCGCGTCCCCGTGATTGCCGGCGCCGGGTCCAACTCCACCCGCGAGGCCGTCGCCTTTGCCGAACATGCTGAAAAGGTGAAGGCCGATGGCATCCTCGTCGTCACCCCCTACTACAACAAGCCGAGCCAGGCGGGGCTGAAGGCGCACTATAGGGCGATCGCAACGGCCACCAGCCTGCCCATCATCGTCTACAATATCCCGCCGCGCTCCATCATTGATATGACGGTGGAGACGCTGGCCGAGCTTGCTGCAGAGCATGACAACATTGTCGGACTGAAGGATGCGACGGCAAACCTTGCCCGCCCGAGCCGCCAAAGAGCCGCGTCCGGCCCGGGATTCATCCAGCTTTCGGGCGAGGATGCGACGGCCCTTGCCTTCAACGCCCACGGCGGCGTCGGCTGCATCTCCGTCACCGCCAACGTTGCCCCTGCCGAGTGTGCCGCCTTCCAGGCCGCAAGCCTTGCCGGCAAGCACGAGGAGGCCCTTGCCTGGCAGGACAAGTTGATGGCCCTGCACGACAGCCTGTTCATCGAGCCGAGCCCTGCGGGCATCAAATACGCCCTCTCACGCCTTGGCCGCATTCATTATGAGTTGCGTCTGCCCATGGTGCCCGTCAGCGAGGCCACTGCCGCCATCATCGACAAGGCGATGGATCAGGCTGGGCTTGCCCGCTAGCCGGCCGTTCTCACGGGCGCGCGGCTGGGCTAGGCTTGCGGCGATTTCAAGGCGCCGGCCGGCAACCGTCCGACCGGTCACGATGGAGGATCCTTGTATGCGAGCCGTGTTGTTCTTGGGGGTTTGCGGTGTCGCGCTTGCCCTGTCGCAAACCGCTGAGGCCAAACAGGCGCGGTGCTACAACTCCGACGATGGGGACTATGCCTGCACGTTCACAGGTTTTGGCGGCGACGGCAGCTTCAAGGTTTCCGCGCCAACCAAGCCCAGCTACTCGCTGGTGATGGAAGGGCGCGGCGTGGCCAACGGGTTTGCCGACTATGGAAGCGGCAACAGGGCGCTTCCCGGCCCGTTTTATCGCAGCGATGCGGACAGGGCATGCTGGGTTTCCGACGCCACAAACTTTACAATCTGCGCCTACTAGGGGCAGCCGGCGCTCCCTTCCGTTTGCAATGACGGCGCCGGCGCCCCATGTGGGTCAGCCGGCCGACAGGCCACAGACCCTTTAAGACACAAGGAGCGGCGCCATGGCCAAGACCAAAAACCCTGACCCGAAATCGCGCGCCGTTGCCGAAAACCGCAAGGCCCGCTTCAACTACGAGATCCTCGACACTTTCGAGGCCGGCATTCAGCTCCACGGGACGGAGGTGAAGTCGCTGCGCGAGGGCCGGTCCAACATCGCCGACTCCTACGCAGGGGAATCGGGCG
>JBCDCF010000229.1:0-6069 GCA_039182345.1 Pseudomonadota bacterium | reverse complement strand
GCGCCTGATAGGCGGCGTACAGATCAATGCCCTTGCCGTCGGCGAAATGATACGCCTCGTTTGCGGGAACCTTATCGGGGGTCAAGCCGCGGTTCTTCCAGCCATCGATCACGAAGGCGAGGCCGCGCGCACAGGTGATGATGGGACCACCGCACTTGGCAGCGGCGAGCGGCGCAAGAAGTATGATTTACGGGTCGAAGCCTACGGCACCGTGGACGAGACCAATGCCGTCCTCGGGTGCGCCCGCCTTCACGCCAAAGGCCGCCTCGACCCCATGCTGGCGCGCATCCAAAACGATCTGTTCGACCTTGGGGCCGACCTTGCAACGCCGGAGGTCACCGATCTTCCTTATGAGCCCCTGCGCATCATCTCCGCACAGGTGGAGCGACTGGAGCGTGAGATCGATGAGTTGAACGGCGCCCTCCAACCCTTGAAATCGTTCGTCCTGCCCGGCGGCTCACCCCTTGCGGCACAGCTGCACCTGGCGCGCACCGTCTCGCGGCGTGCCGAGCGCTTGATGGTGGAGCTTGCGACCACGGAGACGGTGGGCACCCCCGCCCTTCACTATGTGAACCGTCTGTCGGACTTTCTGTTCGTTGCCGCACGCATTGCCAACAACGATGGAAAGGACGATGTTCTCTGGGTCCCTGGCCAAAGCAGGGATGTTTGACAGCGCAATTTGGCGCCGATAGCGTCCGCCCGCAGCAAACAGATTCAATGAGATAAGGGAAGCGCAAGATGAAAATCCTCGTGCCCGTGAAACGGGTCGTGGACTACAACGTAAAGATCCGCGTCAAGCCGGACGGGTCGGGCGTGGATCTTGCCAACGTTAAGATGAGCATGAACCCCTTCGACGAAATTGCCGTCGAAGAGGCATTGCGCTTGCGTGAGGCGGGAACGGCAGAGGAGGTCGTGGCGGTCTCCATCGGTGTGAAGCAGTGTGGCGAGACCTTGCGCACCGCGCTCGCCATGGGCGCTGACAGGGCAATCCTCGTCCTGACGGAGGAGGCCCCCGAACCACTGGACGTGGCCAAGATCCTGAAAGGCATCGTTGACGAAGAGGCCCCGCAACTCGTCATCCTCGGCAAGCAGGCCATCGACGATGACTGCAACCAAACCGGCCAGATGCTTGCCGCGCTGTTGGGCTGGGCCCAAGGCACCTTCGCGTCCAAAGTGGTGATCGACGGCGAACATGCTCACGTCACGCGCGAGGTGGACGGCGGCCTGCAGACAGTGAAGTTGAAGCTTCCCGCCATCGTCACCACGGATCTGCGCCTGAACGAGCCGCGCTATGCCTCGCTCCCCAACATCATGAAGGCGAAGAAGAAGCCTTTGGACGAGAAGACGCCTGGCGACTATGGCGTTGAACCACGCCGCCGGCTGGAGGTGCTCAGCACCACCGAACCCGGCAAGCGTGAGGCGGGTGTGATGGTGTCGTCCGTGGGCGAACTGGTGGACAAGTTGAAGAACGAGGCCGGCGTCATCTGACGCCGTTCAATCTGAGCGGGATGGATCGACAACGCGCGCCATTCGCGTAACATATGTTCAAGACCGCAAACAGAATTCGGCGCGCGATCGAAACACGGTCACTAACATGCCCGCGGCACCCCTGAGGCCGCGCGGAACTGGGACGAGACGATGACGACCTTATTGATTGCCGACCATGCGGACGGGACCCTCGGGGAGGCAACCGCCAAGACGCTGACCGCGGCCAAAGGCCTTGGCGCGCCCGTGCACGTTCTCGTGGCCGGCCCAGGAGCTGCGAGCGCTGCTGAAGCCGCCGCCAAGCTCGACGGTGTCGACAAGGTGCTCGTTGCAGACGATGACGCCTACGGCCATGGCCTCGCCGAGCCGGTGGCTGCCCTCGTGGTGTCCCTTGCCGGGGACTATGACGCCTTCATCGCAGCTGCCAACACCACCGGCAAAAACATCATGCCGCGCGTTGCAGCTTTGCTCGATGTCATGCAGGTGTCGGACGTGATGGCGGTGGATGGACCGGACACCTTCCAGCGGCCCATCTATGCAGGCAACGCCGTGCAAGCGGTCAAGTCCACCGACCCCAAAAAGGTCGTCACGGTCAGAACCGCCTCCTTTGCCGCCACCTCAGAAGGCGGCAGTGCAGAAACCGCGACCATCGGACCTGTGGAGGACCCCGGTCTGTCCTCGTTCGTGGGCGAAGAGGTGGCCCAGACCGACAGGCCTGAGCTTGCCGGCGCGCGGGTCATCGTCTCTGGCGGGCGCGCGCTCGGCTCTGCGGAAAAGTTCGAAGAGGTGATCACCCCCCTTGCGGACGCTTTGGGCGCGGCCATCGGCGCCTCCCGTGCGGCGGTGGATGCAGGCTATGCCCCGAACGACTGGCAGGTGGGGCAGACCGGCAAAGTGGTGGCGCCGGAGCTTTACATTGCCGCTGGCATTTCAGGCGCCATTCAGCATCTGGCCGGTATGAAAGATTCCAAGGTGATCGTCGCCATCAACAAGGACGAGGAGGCCCCCATCTTCCAGGTGGCCGATTATGGACTTGTGGGTGATCTGTTCGCGATCGTTCCTGAGTTGAAGAGTGAAATCGAGAAGCATTCGTCTTGACGCTGACGGACGGACAGCCATGACGGTAAGCAACAACCGTCTCGACTCACCGGGGCGCTCCGGTTTTATCGATGACAAATACTCAGCGTCTTCGGCGGTGGTGATGGACAGGATCGAATCGGTTGGCGTGATCGGCGCCGGGCAAATGGGCAATGGCATTGCCCACGTGGCAGCGCTTGCCGGCTACAAGGTCTACATCAACGACACCTCGCGTGAGCGGATCGAGGAGGGCCTTGCCACCATCACAGGCAACATGGCCCGCCAGGTGTCCTCCGGCCGCATCGAGGACGACGCCAGGAAACAGGCTGAGAGCCGCATCAACCTTGCCGAAAACCTCGACGAATTGTCCGAGGTGGACCTCGTCATCGAATCGGCGACGGAGAATGAGCAGGTCAAGCGCAAGATCTATGCGCAGGTCTGCCCACTTCTAAAGCCTGAGGCGGTGCTTGCCACCAACACCTCCTCCATCTCCATCACCCGCCTCGCGGCCGCGACCGACAGGCCGGAACGCTTCATCGGCATCCATTTCATGAACCCGGTTCCCATCATGGAACTGGTGGAGCTTGTGCGCGGAATTGCGACGGCGGACGAAACCTTCAACCTTGCCAAAGGCTTCGTGGATCGCGTCGGCAAGGTGACTGCTGTGGCGGAAGACTTCCCCGCCTTCATGGTCAACCGCATTCTTCTGCCGATGATCAACGAGGCGATCTACACCCTTTATGAAGGTGTGGGGTCGGTGGAGGCCATCGACACGGCCATGCGCCTTGGCGCCAACCACAAGATGGGCCCCCTGCAGCTGGCGGATTTCATTGGCCTTGATACCTGCCTGTCCATCATGCAGGTGCTGCACGACGGGCTTGCCGATTCCAAATATCGCCCCTGCCCGCTTCTGGTGAAGTACGTGGAGGCCGGTTGGCTCGGCCGCAAAGCCGGCCGCGGCTTTTATGACTATCGCGGCGATATCCCGGTGCCGACACGCTGAGGCGAGCGCTCCTTACCATCTGCCTTGCTGCGGCGCCCTTTGCGGCCGCGGCAGAACCCTGTTTCGGCCCTCCCGAACAGGTGGTCATCAAAAACGCCGCACAACCCCTCACACTCGTTCTTGAGGATGGGCGCACCGTGCGCCTTGCCGACGTTGCCCCTGGCCATTGGCTGACGGGCCTAGACACCGCTCAAACCGCCCTTGTGGCCGCCGAAGGACAGGCTGCAACGCTGCGTCCGCTCACCGGCAAAGCCAAAAGCGATCGTTATGGGCGGGTGATGGGTGAGGTTGTCTTGAAAGCCACAGAGACATCACTTCGCGACGCTCTGGTCGCGGACGGACTTGCGTTCGTCAATCCCACTGTTATGTCGGAACCGTGCCTTAACCCCTTGTTGGTGGTGGAACGTTCTGCCGAGAATAGGGGAAAGGGCCTATGGGCGCACGGCGGTGTGGTGCGTTCGGCCGATGCGCCGGATCTTGCCGCTGACGCCGGTCGGTTTGTGATGGTTCGCGGTCGCGTTCTGAGTGTCGGAGAAACGCAACGATCCGTTTACCTAAACTTTGGTGAAATCTATTCGACCGATTTTACCGCACTGATTGCGGTTAAAGATGCCAAAGGGTGGCCCGGCGGCATCGCGGGCGTGAAGGCGATGGCGGGCGAAGAGGTCCGCATAAGAGGTTATTTGGAAGCGTGGAACGGCGGCTTGATCAGGGTCGAGCACCGCGCGCAGATCGAAGCGCTCAGCCACGACGCGGCATCAAAGGGCACGCCCGCCGCGTCGCGATAGCGCTCGCCCTGGCAGCCTTCGTTAACGGCTGCGCCAACTCCATCGGCGAAGAACCGTTGATCACCTCCGCGGCGCCGGTGGTGACACCTCCCTCTCAGAGCCGCGTCGAGCCGTCCCAAAGGGGGCGTGAGCACGTCAAGCTCATCGGCAACTATGGTGGCGTCTACTCCAACCCGCGGGTGGAGGCAGCGGTTGCCCGCCTTGTGGGCCGCCTGGTGGAGGCTTCTGACGAGCCCAACCGGTCCTTCAGAGTGACCATCCTCAACTCGCCCGCCGTCAACGCATTTGCCCTTCCTTCAGGCGATGTCTACGTCACGCGCGGCCTCATCGGCCTTGCCAATGACGAGAGCGAGCTTGCCGCCGTTATCGCCCATGAGATCGCGCACGTGACGGCCGATCACGCCGCTTTGCGTCAGCGCCAGGCCCAGGCCGCGGCCCTTGCCAAAAGGGTTAGCGAAGTGGTGTCCGACCCTGTGATTGCCGCCGACACGCGCGAAACGGCCGAGCTCAGCCTTGCCGCCTTCAGCCAGCAGCAGGAGCTTGAGGCGGACAGGATCGGCGTCAAAACCCTCGCCGGCGCAGGCTTCGATCCTTTTGCGGCGAGCCGGTTCCTTGAATCCATGGCCCGCCATGCGGACCTTCCAACGCTGAATGCCGCCTCGGCCGACAAGCCCGGCTTTCTGTCCTCCCACCCTTCCACGCCCTCGCGGGTGGAGAATGCCAAGCGCGTTGCCCGCGGCTATGGCGCCCCTGGCATCGGCAAACAGGCCCGCAACCAATATCTGCGCAGCCTCGACGGCCTGCTTTATGGCGACGACCCGCGCGAAGGGTTCGTGCGCGGGCGCGAGTTCGGCCACGTGGAGCTTGGGATCGCCTTCACCGTGCCCCAAGGCTACGTGTTGAAGAACACCTCCGCCGCCGTCCTTGCCACCGATGGCGACCAGACGGCTGTACGCTTCGACGCTGTCCCCGTCACCAACCAGTCCTTGGGCGATTACCTGCGCTCAGGCTGGGTGAAGGGCCTTGTGGTGGACTCCGTGCGCGAAGAAAAAGTGCGCGGGCTCGACGTTGCGACCGCGTCGGCACTCGTGGAGGGATGGTCCTTCAGGATTGCCGCCATCAGGGGACCGAACAGGATCTACCGATTCATCTTCGCCTCGTCGCGCCCAGCGAGCGCTTATGAGGCAGCTTTCAGGCGGACGGTGAACTCCTTCCGCCTCCTCACCCCGTCCCAAAGGGCGGGCATGCGGCCTTTGCGCATGCGTGTGGTGTCCGTGCGCCCCAACGAGACCATCGACACCCTCGCAGCGCGCATGCAAGGGGTCGACAACAGCGTGAAGAAAGAGCTGTTCGAGGTCATCAACGGTGTCGGGCCTGACAGGCCGATTGTCCCTGGCGACCTCGTCAAAATCATCACCGAATGAGGGGGACGGTGAGGGGTGCCCTCACCCCTTGTTGCGGTTGGCCAGAAGTTTTAGGCGCAGCGCGTTGAGGCGGATGAAGCCTTCAGCGTCCTTCTGGTCGTAAGCGCCGGCATCGTCCTCGAACGTGACGATCGCTTCGGAATAGAGCGATTGCGGGCTCTCGCGGCCCGTGACGATGACATTGCCCTTATAAAGCTTCAGCCGCACCGTGCCTGTGACAGGCTTTTGGGAGTGGTCGATGGCCGCCTGCAGCATCTCTCTTTCGGGCGAAAACCAGAAGCCGTTGTAGATG
>JBCDCF010000228.1:0-6070 GCA_039182345.1 Pseudomonadota bacterium | reverse complement strand
ATCGGCCACGAAGCCTGTTTGCACGCCCTCAAAAAGGGCGAGCTGATCGGCCGTCGGCCGCCGCATGGCGCTGTTGATGGTGAGGATGGGCGGCTCTTCGATCATGGGGGCTCTCCAGGCGATGGAGTGAAAGGGTGGCAAATGCCGACCCTTTCAGCAACGCTAGGGTTCCCTTAGGCCGCGGTCTCCTGGGGTTTGCCTGCGCCGAACTGGAGGGTTGCAAGGCGCGCGTAGACGCCGCCCCGCGCGGCAAGCTCCCCATGGGTGCCTGTCTCCACAATGCGCCCGCCGTCCAGCACCAAGATGCGGTCCGCCTTCACCACCGTTGCCAGGCGATGGGCGATGACAAGCGTGGTGCGCCCGTCCATCAACCGCGATAGGCCTTCCTGGATGAACGCCTCGCTCTCAGCGTCAAGGCTGCTTGTGGCCTCGTCTAGGAGGAGGATCGGCGCGTCCTTCAAAATGGCGCGGGCAATGGCAATGCGCTGGCGCTGCCCGCCCGACAGGGTGATGCCGCGCTCGCCCACCACAGTGCCATAGCCCTCAGGCAACACGTCGACGAACTGGTCCACCCGCGCTGCACGGGCTGCCTCGATGACCTCATCGTCGCTGGCGTCAGGCCGGCCGATGCGAATGTTCTCGGCAATGGAGGTGGCAAGCACCACCGTGTCCTGGGGCACAAGGGCAATGCGCGCACGAAGGGCGGAAAGGTCGGCACGGCGCACATCCACACCGTCCACCGAGACGCTCCCGCCCGTCACATCATAAGAGCGGCCGATGAGCTGGAAGACGGTGGATTTGCCGGCCCCCGATGGTCCCACCAAGGCAACGGTGCGTCCAGGCTCCACCTCGAAGGACACATCGTGAAGCACACCGAGGGAGAGGTCGATCGGGTAGGCGAAGGAGACGTTTTGCAGGCGGATTGCCCCCCGTGGCGGCACCGGAAGCGCAACCGGATCGGAGGGGTTTTGCACCTCAGGCTCTTCCTCAGCCAGGATCGCGAGGCGCTCTGCGGCACCGGCTGTCTGCGCCACCTCGCCCCAGACCTGGCTGAGTTCGCCCAACGCGCCTGCCGCAAACACTGCGTAAAGCACGAACTGCCCGAGCGCCCCTGCGGTGAGGGTCCCAGCCAGCACCTCCTGCGCGCCAAGCCACAGGACGCCCACCACCGTGGAAAACACCAGGAAGATGACGACGGCGGTGAGGATGGCGCGGGCGCGCGTTGCATCGCGCGCAAGGGCAAAGGCGTCCATAGCGCCTTCGCGGTAGCGATCGCCCGCCCGCTTCTCGGCAATGAAGGCTTGGAGCGTACGCACTGCGCCAATGGCTTCGGTCGCAAAGGCGGAGATGGTGGCAAGGCGATCCTGGGCGGCGCGGGATTTCTTGCGCACCTTGCGCCCGAACGCAACCAAAGGCAGGACAAGGAGCGGGATGACGCACAAGGTCAGCACCGACAAAGTCGGGCTTGTGATCAGCATCATCGTCATCGCGCCGACGAACATCACCGCATTGCGCAGCGCGATGGAGGCGCTTGCCCCCACGGCGGACTTGATCTGCGTGGTGTCGCCCGTCAGCCGCGAAACCACCTCGCCCGACATGGTCCTGTCGAAAAAGGCCGGCGACAGCGCCATCACCTTTTCAAACACGTCCGAGCGGACGTCGGCGACCACCTTCTCCCCCAGCGTGATGACGAGGTAGTAGCGTAGCGACGAGGCCACCGCGAGGGCCGCGGCAACCGCAATCAACATGCCGAAATAGGCATCGATGAACTGCGCATTGTCGGCGGCAAAGCCGTAGTCGATCATCCGCCGCACGGCGATGGGAAGGGCAAGGGTGGCGCTGGTGGCGCAAAACATTGCCAGAAGCGCAAGGGCGATGCGGCCCTTGTACTTCAGCGCATAAGGAATGAGAAAGCGCAGAGGGCGCAGCCTGACCCGGCCTTTTGCGGTGGGCGGCGCCATCTGGCCGTTCTCATCGACGGGAACTGTTGTGCTGCCGCGGCCAAATCTCATGGCCCACTTGAGAAACGTTCGACAGCCCCAATGTCAATGCGTAACGCTTCCAAACTTGCGTGCCGCGACAACACGGTATAGACCCACGCGGTTTCCAGGAAGATGGGCAGGACGCGCTGGCAGGGGCCGGCGCGCTTTGGTTTTTGAGTGCGCCCTCGGCGCCCACGCGAAGGACAGGTCATGAAGAAGGATCTTCATCCCGACTATCACCCCGTTACCGTCGTCATGACCGACGGGAGCGAGTTCGTCACACGGTCGACGGCCGGCGCCAGCGGCGACACCATTCGCTTGGACATCGACCCGCGCACCCACCCTGCCTGGACGGGCGGTCAGCAGACCCTTTTGGACCGCGGCGGGCGCATTTCGCGCTTCAAGAGCAAGTTCAAAGGCATTCCGGGCGCGTAACCGCACACCCGTTTACGTTGGCGCGCGATGTGAACCGCTGGGCCTTGAGGGCGCAGCGGTTTTTAGCGCGTCCACCCTCTGGGCGCCGTAGGCGGTGCGGGCGGCCTCAAGGCTCACCACACCGTCTTCAAGGTCGGCCTTAATGGCTGCATCGGTGCGCTTGTGGGGAGGGCCGTGGCCGCCGCCGCCAAGAGTTTCGATGCGCACGCGGTCGCCTTCCTGAAGGGTCAGGCTGGTCTTGGAGGCAAGCTCCCGCACCGTGCCGTCGGCCGCAATGTGGGTGATGCGCGTGGTGCTGCCGGCCTTGCCGCCTGCCGCGCCAGGCGCTGGAAAGATGTGCCCGTCTGAGCGCACCGTGAGGGCCGTGTCCCCAGACAGGGTGCGGATCTCGCGCACGATGCCGAGCCCACCACGGCTTTGGCCTGCACCACCCGTGTCCTCGCCAAGGCCATAGGTCTCGCACCGCAAGGGATACTCAGCCTCAAGCACCTCCACAGGAAGGTTGGTGGAGTTCACGGTGTGGACGTGGACGGCATCCATCCCATCGGCATCGCAAAACGCGCCGGCACCTCCGCCTGTGGATTCAGGGTAGACGTAGGTGCTGCCCGTGCGCGGGTCGCGGCCCGTCAGGACGATGAGGGAGGTGGAATCGTTGCTGGCCGCCATCTGCCGTTCGGCGGGGAGCGCCTGGCCCAAGGCATCGAAAATCGCTCCTGCCAGACGGTTGCTCGTGACCGCGCGCGCGGCCACTGCCGCAGGCGGACGCGGATTGACGATGGTGCCTTCAGGCGCCACCACCTTCACGGCCTCAATCAAGCCGCTGTTGGCCGCAACCCCAGGGTCCAGAAGCGCTTTAACGGCATAGGCAACTGTCGCCTCCAACGAGGAGGCCGAAAGGTTGACCGCGCCCTTGGCCTCCGGCCCCGAGCCCGTGAGGTCCAGCGTCAACCTCTCCCCGTCGATGGTGGCAGCCACAGCGAGGGGAACGGGGTCTGACCCCGCGCCATCATCATCAAGGTGCCGCAGCGCCCTGTAAGTGCCGTCAGGAAGCTCGGCGAGGACGGAGCGGATGCGTGTGGCCGACGCTTCGATCAGCCTGTCGATGGCGCGGTCCAGAGCATCGGCCCCGGTCTCGGCCACCACCTCCTTCAACAGGCCGGCGCCCCTGGCGTTGGCGCCCACCTGTGTCTTGAGGTCGAGGGTGCGCTCCAAAGGCTCGCGTGTGTTGTGGGCAATCAGCCCGACGACGTCCTCGTCCACAACGCCGCCACGGGCAATGCGGATGGGGGGAATGCGGATCCCTTCGGCAAAGATCGACGCCGAGCGCCCTGAGACAGACCCTGGCACAGGCCCGCCCACATCCGCGTGGTGGGCAATGTTGCCCACATAGTAGCGCGGCGCCCCATTCACGAAGACGGGGGTGATGACGGAAATGTCCGGCAGATGGGTGCCGCCGGCAAGGTAAGGGTCGTTGAGGACGAAGGCATCGCCCTCCTGCATCGAACCAGCCCTGTTTTGTGCAATCAGCGCCCGCACACCCCACAGGAGTGAGCCGATGTGGATCGGCATGTGGTCGGCCTGCGCCACCAGGCGTCCCGCGGCATCGAAAATCGCCGTGGAGCAGTCCCGCCGCTCTTTGATGTTGGAGGAAAAGGCGCCCCTGATCAGAATGTGGCCAATGTCTTCTGCGACCGCGAGAAGGCGCTCTTGCACCACCGCCATCAAAATCGCATCGGCACCATGGGTGACGGTCATGTGGGCGCGTCCGCATCGTGTGTGAGGTGAAGGGTGCCATCATCAAGGACGCGGCACGTCCAGGCCGGTGGCACGACGGTGGTGGAGGTGGCCTCGTTGATGATCGCGGGTCCCTCAAAGGCCGTGCCTGGCGCAATCGCCTCCCTTTGAAGGATCGCCGTCTCCACCCACGCCCCACCGAAATAGACCTTGCGGCTGCGCGCCGGGCTGTCGGCGGCCGGGGGCGCATCGGCAAGCGCGGCTTCAGCCCCTGGCGGAGCGGCGGAGGCTTTGACGCGAACCGTCACCACATCCACCACACGGTCTTTCAGGCTGAACCCTTGTTCGCGTTCGTGGAGGGTGTGGAACGCGTCCTTGACGGTCGCGACGCTCGCCCCTTCGAGAACCGGAACGGTGATGGAAAAGTTCTGGCCGCGATAGCGCGCATCCACATAGCGGGCATGGCGCCGGTCTTCCTTTGGAATGCCTTCGCCGGCAAGCCAGGCATCGCCCTCGTCCTGGAGGGCCGTGAAAGCGTCCTCAAGGCCCGCCCAACCCGTCTCATCCAGCGGTGCAAAGGCGGTGACCGCCCCGTCCCGCGCAATGTCGCTGACGAGAATGGCGCGGGCGCACAAGGTGCCTGGCGACGTCGGCACGATGACGCGCGTCATCCCAAGGGCAAGGGCGACATCGGCGGCAAGGAGGGGCCCCGCGCCGCCATAGGCCACGAGGGAAAACCGCCGAGGCTCGGCGCCGCGGCCGATGACGGCCGAGCGGATGGTGCGGGCCATGTTGGCGCTCGCCACAGCAAGGATGCCGCCGGCCGCCTCGTCCACGGTCAGCCCAAGGGGGGCCCCGATCGTCTTCTCGATGGCATCGCGCGCTGCCTCGCCATCAAGCCGCACCTTGCCGGAAAAGGCCGCATCAGGGTCGAGCCGGCCGAGAGCGAGGGCTGCATCCGTCAGGGTGGGGACGGTGCCGCCTTTGGCGTAGGCGACGGGGCCGGGGTCGGCGCCTGCACTGTCCGGCCCCACGCTGAGGGCACCGCCACGGTCGATCCGCGCCAGGCTGCCACCGCCAGCGCCAATCACCTCAATGTCCACCATGGGGGAGAGGATGGGGTGGCCTGCCACGGTGCGGGCGCGGACCGTACGTGGCGTGCCCCCTTCCATGACTGCAATGTCGGTGCTGGTGCCGCCCACATCGAAGGTGACCATATCGCCGACGCCGTGCCTGGCGAGGATCCTGCCCACACCCGTTGCCCCTGCCGCAGGACCTGACAGGGCAAGGCGAACGGGAACGGCCCGCGCGCTGTTCTCATCAAGCAGTCCGCCATTGGAGGTGATGGTGTAGGGCGCGCGGGGAAGGCCGAGACCCTCAAGCCCCTCCCTCAATCTGTCAAAGTAACGGGCCGCCCGCGGTCCCACGAAGGCATTGATGGCGGCGGTGGAAAACCGCTCGAACTCACGATACTCCGCCGCAACGCCTGAGGAGGTGGTGACGAACACCCCCGGCAAAGCCTGCCGTACGAGCCTTGCCGCCATCTCCTCATGGGAGGGATTGGCATAGGCGTTGATGAAGAGGACGGCGATGGCGCCAACGCCCCGTGCGCCAAGGGTCTGTGCCGCCGCAACCACGGCGTCTGCATCCAAAGGGGACAGGACGGTGCCGTCGGCGCCCACCCTCTCAGTCACCTCCAAACGGTCGGCGCGGCGAGCAAGAGGCTCCGGCCGGCGCACGCGATAGTCGTAGACATGGGGCGCCAGGCACGGCCCCACGTCTACGACTATCGCGTGCGCCGGCCTGAGCCTCTTGCTCGCCGCGCCGACCGTTTGGAGGTGACTGAGAGGGTGGGCGCCGACGGCACCGTCCTGTCCCCTTTGGATGCAGACGCCGTGGTTGCGGCGGCACAGACCCTT
>JBCDCF010000227.1:0-6079 GCA_039182345.1 Pseudomonadota bacterium | reverse complement strand
GTGACTGTTTGGGGTCCCACACACCGCCGACGAGGTTGCGCTCGAACAGGTATTGCGGGGTAAACTCTGCGCGGATGCGAGGTGTCGGATGGGCGATCTTGTCCTGAAGGACTTTGACGCGGCGGCGCGCGTCCTTGGCGGTGATCCAGCGGAAGGCAACAGGGTCGCCAGGACGCTTTTGGGTGAGCCTTGGCCGCGCAGCACGGGCGACGACGGCAATCTTCGGGTACCCCCCAGTGGGCTGCCGGTCGGCGCAAAGGACAATGGGCTGGCCGTTGCCAGGCACCTGGATGGCCCCTTCCACAATGCCGTCTGAGATGATGTCGTGGCCGTCCCTTGCCGTCAGCTCGGGGCCTGACAGGCGGTAGCCCATCCTGTCCACAGCATCGGTCAACGCGTACGAAGAGGCGGCCATAAGGTCGTGCACCAACGCGTCGAAGAGGTGGTGCTGGGGGCCTTCCAAGATGGCGATGGGGCCGTCCCCATCATAAACGTCATCATAAAGTGAGGGGGACAAGGGGTCAGCGTCCTTGCAGGCAAAGTCGGTGGCATCGCGCTGGCCCATACCTGTGCGCACATTGGTGGCGTAGGAGCCGAGAACGGGCTCGCCAAACTTGATCCCCGCCACGGCCACATAGGCCCACATGCCCCACTTGCCTGGCTGTAGGGAAAGGGTCGCGCCATCCTCCAGCGTGAGGGCAAGGGGTGGCGCGAAGGTCTCGCCGCTGCCCAGGGAGACCAAAAAGCCAGGCCCCGTGACGGCGATGCGCACACGGCCCTCGGCGCGGAAGGCGGCGCCCCCAAGACCCACCTCGAACGCTGCAGTGCCCTTGCCGCCGGCAAGTTTCAGCGCGTGGGCGTGGCGCACCCAATCCATCGGCCCTGCCTGGGAAACGCCGTAGCGCATGGCGCCTGTGCGGCCATGGTCCTGCACAGACACTGTGGGGTTGGTGCGGGTGATATGAAGGCGTGCCATTGCCGCTCAGGCCTTGTGCGCGCGCACTGTGCCGCCGTCCACGTCGTCCTTCAGGCGGGCAAGTTCGTCGAAAGAGACCTCTTTGAAGGTCAACGCATCGCCCACCGCGAAGGGGACCATCGGGTCTTCGGTGGGCCGGAACAGCGTGATGGCCGTCTGGCCCACAACGTACCAGCCCGTGGGCATGGAGGTGGCCGTCAGCGCTGCCATGCCGCCAGCCACAATCAGACTGCCTGCCGGCATTGGCGGGCGCGGCGCGCGCCGTCGCGGAATGGCAAGGGACGGGTCGACACCGCTGAGGTAGGAAAAGCCGGGCGCAAAACCGTACATGCCCACCGTGTAGGTGGCGCCCAGAAGCCGCTCCCGCATCGTCTCTTCGGAGAGGCCAAGCTCTTGCGCGGCTTCAAAAAGGTCCTCCGCCGCCTCCCCCGTCAGACACACGGGGACGGTGAAGTGGGCGCTGCCGAAGGCTGACGGCGCATCGGCACTGTCCGGCAACGCGGCGAGGATGGCTTCTTCGTCGGTGACGTCAGGGTCGTAGATGACAAGGACGGAGCGGAAGGTGGGCACCACCTCCACAACGCCCTCAAGGGCCACCGTGTCGAGGGCATTGGTGAGGAGAGCCACACGCTCGCCGATCGCATGGTCGATGACGTCGCCATACTCCACCACGAAGGCGTTCTCGCCGCTGGGCCGGATGTGCGCGCCCTCGAGCCAGTCAGCCATCGGCCGGCCAATCCCTCACGATGCGAACGGTGCGACGGTGACGCCGGCCCCTTCCAACGCCGCCTTTACCGCCCGGGCAATGCCGACGGCGTGGGCACTGTCGCCATGCACGCAGATGGAGTGGATGTCGGTGTCGATCCGTGTCCCATCGTGGGCGACGATCTGACCGGTCTGCACCATCTCCACAACGCGGGTGGCGGCAGTCTGCGCATCGTGGACCATCGCGCCGGGCTTGCGGCGGGAGACGAGGTTTCCGTCAGGCTCATAGGCACGGTCGGCGAAGATCTCGGCCGCCACCTTCAAGCCCGCGTCCTTGCCCGCCCGCTCAAGCTCCGTGGTCGCGATCGCAAGGAGCGTGAGGGAGGGGTCAACGGCCTTCACGGCGGCCGCGATGGCATCGGCCGTCGCCCGGTCCTCAGAGGCAAAGTTGGAGAGCGCGCCGTGGGCCTTCACATGGCTGACGGTGACGCCTTCAAGGGCCGCGACGGCAAGCATGGCGCCAATCTGGTAGGCGACCATGCGCATCACGGCATCGGGCGCCATGGGGATCACCCTGCGGCCAAAGCCGATCTTGTCGTCATAGCCAGGGTGCGCACCCACCGAGACGCCGTTCTCCTTGGCCGTGCGCAAAGTGAGGGCCATGGTGTCGGGATCGCTGGCATGAAAGCCGCAGGCGACGTTGGCCGAGGTGACGATTTTTAAGATCGCAGGATCGTCGCCCATCTGCCAGGGGCCGAAGCTCTCACCGCAGTCGGCGTTAAGGTCCACCGTTGCCATATCAGCTCACAACGCCTGGAAGCACGTCCCCGACGGCCGCAGCCAGGCGGTCCACGATTTCGTCCACATCGGCCTCCGTGACGATGAAGGGCGGTGCGATGAGAATGTGGTCCCCGCGCGCACCGTCAATGGTTCCGCCCATGGGATACACCATCAAATCTCGCGCCATGGCCGCTTTCTTGATGGCGGCGTGGGTTTTGGCTGACGGCGACAGGGGCTCTTTGGTTTCCCGGTCGGCCACAAGCTCAAGCCCTAGAAAAAGGCCGCGGCCGCGGATGTCGCCCACATTGGGGTGCTGGCCGAACCGTGCCTCAAGGGACTGGCGCAGCCGCGCCCCCATGGCGTTGACGTTATCGAGGACGGCCGCACTGCCGATCTTTTCAAGCACCGCCACCCCTGCCGCGCAGGCCGCAGGGTGACCGATATAGGTGTGGCCGTGCTGGAAGAAGCCGCTTCCTGACGCGACGGCATCATGGATGTCGCCGCTGACCAGCATGGCGCCGATGGGCTGGTAGCCGGCACCGAGGCCTTTGGCGATGAGCACCATGTCCGGCACCACATCATCAGCCTCGCAGGCGAACAGGTGACCCGTCCGCCCCATGCCGCACATCACCTCATCCAGGATGAGGAGGATGCCGTGGCGGTCGCAGATTTCGCGCACGCGCTTGAAGTAGCCGGGCACCGCAGGGACCGCACCCATGGTGGCCCCGACCACGGGTTCGGCCATGAAGGCCATGACGGTGTGCGGGCCGAGCCTGTGAACCTCGGCCTCAAGCTCATCGGCAACGCGGCGGCCATAGTCTTCAGCGCTCTCGCCAGGCTCGCCCCAGCGCCAGTGGTGGCAGGGGGCAATGTGGCTCATGGCATCGGTCAGAAGCGGAGCGAACTGGGCGCGCCGCCACTCGTTGCCGCCTGCAGCCAAGGCGCCGAGGGTGTTGCCGTGGTAGCTCTGGCGCCGCGCGATGATCCTGTGGCGATCAGGCTCGCCCTTTTCCAGGTAGTACTGGCGGGCAAGCTTGATCGCCGCTTCGGCCGCCTCCGACCCGCCTGAAACAAAGTAGACGCGCTCAATCCCCTCCGGCGCGCGGGCGGCCAACATGGCGGCAAGGCGCTCGGCAGGCTCTGAGGTGAAGAATGCTGTGTGGGCGAAGGGCGAAGCATCGAGCTGGCGCTTGATGGCGTCCGTCACCGTGGTGTCGGAGTGGCCGAGGCAGGACACGGCGGCCCCGCCACATGCGTCGATCACCGTGCGCCCGTCGGCGGTCTTGATGGTGATCCCTTCACCGCCGACGGCAACCGGAAGGGTCGCCGCCGAGGCCCTTTGGAAAACGTGGGCTGAGCCCATCAGAACGCCGGCTGCGTCTGCCGGCGGCGCTGCAGTAAGATCACGCCGGCGAGGAGGATGAAGGCGGGAATGTAGAAGATCTCCTTTGGCATCCGTTCAGCAGGCGTCTGGACAGCCTCCAGCACCACGGGTTCGTCAGCATAAAAGTCGAAGTCTTGGCCGAGATAGGCAAACGGTGTTCCCGGGAAAGGTTCGTCCAAGGTCATCCTGTCGCCGTCCTCAATGAAAGTCAGACCGGAGTCGGCAAGCTTGGCCTCCCCGTCGGCGCCTTCCACCAGGCGCGTGACGATATACTTCTCATCCCTCTCGTCGGGATTGTTGAAGTCGGTCCCCACCAGTCTGAGGCGCACCGTGTCACCGGCCGGGACTTCGCCGGCCACCTGGAAGACGTCACTGCCGGGACGCTCGATGTATGGCGGCTCCACGAAGTCGAGCCACACCCCGGGTCTGAACAGGGTGAAGGCGATCAAGAGGAGGACCACCACCTCAACGATGTTGCAGCGGGCAAAGAAGTAACGCTGTGTGGCCGCCGCGAAGACGAGCATCGCTACCACCGCCACAGCAAAGGCTTTGATGCCCGTAAACCAGTCCACGAACTGGGCTGTGGGCGTGCCGTCGATGATCACCACCTCCATCAACAACAACTCCGTGTTGAAGATGAAGAGGAACGGCAGCAGTGCCGTCCTGATGTCGTAGGCGAAGCCTTGGAAACCGGTCTTGATGGGATCCCCGCCCGAGATTCCCGCCGCGGCATACGCTGCTAGGCCGACAGGCGGCGTGTCATCGGCAAGAATGCCGAAGTAGAAGACGAACAGGTGCGCGGCGACGAGGGGGATGATGAGCCCCTCCGAAGCCCCCAACGAGACGATGACAGGCGCCATCAAGGCCGACACCACAATGTAGTTGGCCGTTGTCGGCAGACCCATCCCCAGGATGAGGCTCATCACCGCCACGAGGATCAGCATCAGCATCAACGACCCGCCGGCCAGCGCTTCGATGAAGGCCGCCACCACCTGGTGCGCCCCTGTGAGCGAGATGGTGCCCACGATGATGCCCGCCGCAGCCGTTGCGACCGCAATGGGGATCATGTTGCGCGCGCCTGAAATCATGCCGCGGGTGAACTCGCTCCACCCCTGACCGAAACTCGTCGCAAGCCCTCTTCCGCCGCGCAAGATCGCCTTCACAGGGTGCTGGGTCAGCGCGATGAAGATCATCGCAAGGGCTGCCCAGAAGGCCGACAGAGCCGGTGAAAGCCCCGCCGCCGTCACGCAGTAGAGGAGGATGATGATGGGCAGGAGGAAGTGGATGCCCGTCGGGAACACCTCGCCCACTTTGGGCAACTCGTAGATCGGCGCATCGGGATCGTCGATCTCAAGATCGGGCCGGCGCGAGGCGACAATCAGACACGCCAGATAAGCCGCCAGGAAGATCGCGATCGCCGTCCACAAGGTGGCATCCGGGAACGCGTCCGACACCCAGCCGAGACCATAATGGACCGCCACGCCGAGCGCTGCGAAGAAGCCGAAGCCGAGGAGGAAGCCGCCCAACTTGCGCGCCATGGACTGCGCGCGGGTGTGCCGCTCAAGACCTTTGAGGCCCAGTTTCAGCGCCTCAAGGTGCACGATGTAGACGAGCGCGATGTAGGACACCAACGCAGGAAGCAGTGCGTAGACGATGAGGTCGCGGTAGGCGGTGCCGGTGAACTCGGCAATCAGGAAGGCGGCAGCGCCCATCACCGGCGGGGTCAGCTGGCCGTTGGTGGACGAGGCCACCTCCACAGCGCCCGCCTTTTCCGCCGGAAAGCCCGTGCGCTTCATCAGCGGGATGGTGAAAGTGCCCGTCGTCACCGTGTTGGCGATGGACGAGCCTGAGTAGATGCCAGACAGCGCCGAAGCAACAACGGAGGCCTTGGCCGGCCCCCCTCGCAGGTGCCCAAGAAGCGCAAACGCGATCTTGATGAAGTAATTGCCGGCCCCCGCCTTCTCCAAAATCGCCCCGAACAGCACAAACAGGAAGATGAGCGAGGCTGACACCCCGAGCGCCACACCGAAAACGCCTTCGGTCTGCATCCAGAAGTGCCACATGGTCTTGTTGAAGGACGCGCCCTTCCACTGCATCACGTCAGGCAGGAACTGGGCGTCGCCGAAGAAGACGTAGAGCACGAAGATCGAGGCGACGATGACCAGCGGCGGCCCGAGGGCCCGGAACACGGCGGTGGCGAGCACCAGCATGCCGATGGTCGAGGCCACCAGGTC
>JBCDCF010000226.1:0-6086 GCA_039182345.1 Pseudomonadota bacterium | reverse complement strand
GTGATCATCGGCGCCTCCACCACACGGCGGTTTGAGCGTGGTGACGGGACGGGGAGGGTCTACACCCCCCGCGGCTATGAGGTGGCGTCATGATCCACTTCATCGGTGCAGGACCAGGCGCGGCCGATCTCATCACCGTGCGCGGACAACGCCTCATCGCAACCTCGCCCGTGTGCCTTTATGCAGGCTCTCTGGTGCCCCAGGAGGTGATTGAATGCGCCCCCGAAGGCGCCCGCGTCATCGACACAGCGTCCATGACGCTGGATGAGATTGTGGACGAGATGGCCGCCGCCGATGCGGCAGGCAAGGACGTGGCGCGCGTCCACTCAGGCGATCCATCCATTTATGGCGCCACCGGGGAGCAGATGCGCCGGCTGGGCGCCCTCGGCATTGCCTATGACGTGACGCCGGGCGTGCCTGCCTTTGCCGCCGCCGCGGCAGCGCTGAAGCGCGAACTCACCCTGCCCGATGTGGCGCAGACCGTGATCCTTACCCGCACGGCCATGAAGTCCTCCGCCATGCCGAACAGGGAGGATCTTGCGACGCTCGGCGCATCGGGCGCAACGCTTGCCATCCACCTGTCCATCCGCAACCTGCGCCATGTGGTGGAGACGCTGACGCCCCATTACGGCGCCCACTGCCCCGTGGCGGTGGTGGTGCGCGCCACCTGGCCGGACGAGGAGATTTTGACGGCAACCCTATCCACCATCGCGCCGCTGGTGCGCCAGGCGAAGATCACCCGGACGGCGCTGATCCTTGTGGGCCATGCGTTGGATGAGGCGGGTGCCAGCGATTCCGCCCTCTACGACCCCGGCCACCGCCACCTTTTCCGCCACCAGAAGACGCGGCGCGCATGATGGCGCGGCCTTGCATCCTGGCGCTAACCATCCGACGGCGCGGCGCCCAACAGGGCAAGCATGCCCTCCACGCTGGTGGCATCGGCCTTAGGCTGTCCGGTGGGCCGCTGAACCATGAGAACGGGAACGCCCAGCTCGTAGGCCGCTTGAAGTTTGCCGGCAGCCGCGTTGCCACCGGCGTTCTTGGTGACAAGCCTGTCGAACCCCATGGCCTTAAAGAGGGCCCGCTCCTCATCGAGTTTGCCCGGCCGGCCTTTGATGACGGTGACATCACAGCGCCCGCCAAGGTCGGGATCGGCAAGGGCGCGCACGGTGAGGCGGACGTCGCGCCGGGCAACAAAGGGGGCAAGGCTCTTTGCACCGACGGCGGCGAACACATGCTCGCCCGTCACCAAAAGGTCGGCCGCGTCGGTCAGCGTTTCGGCCTCCTGCCAGACAACGCCGCTGGGAGGCTGCCACGGCTGCCGCTCAAGCCTCAGGTAAGGAATGGCGGCCTGGGCGGCAGCTTTTTGGGCGGACCGGGAGATTCTTGCGGCAAACGGATGGGTGGCGTCCACCAGGCGGGTGAAGGCGCCTTCGCGCAAAGCCTCCACGAGCCCGGTCTCTCCGCCGAAACCGCCGACGCGCACGGCGCCGTCATAGTCGGCCTCGGTCAGGCCGGCGAGGGCGGTCACCACATCCGCCCCTGTCTGGTGAAGGGTTCGGGCAAGGCGGCGCGCTTCTGCCGTGCCGCCAAGAAGCAGGGTCTTAGACATGGGCCATGATCTCACCCTTGCGGCCCACCACCATCACGTCCACCGCGACGGGAGCGTCGCGCAGGACGGTAAGTGCGCTGGCACCAGCCTCACGGGCGGCGGTCGGCGCAAGGTCTATCCCTTCCTGCAGGGCGACAGCGAAGGCTTCCATGGCCGTGTTGGCGCCGGCAATCCGGCCAACAAGGGCTGGGGCGGCGCCGAGGGAGCGCGCCCACGAGCCAAGGGCAGCAAGGTCCACCTGGGAGCGGCTGGAATGAAGGTCGAGCGCGCCCATGGCAAGCTTGGTCAGTTTGGCAGGGCCGCCGGCAAGGGTGAGCCGTGGCACAGGGTGGGCGCGCAGGTACTTCAGGACGCCGCCGGCAAAGTCCCCCATGTCGAGCATGGCGTGGTCGGGGAGGCCAAGGGTTTCTTGGGCCACCCGCTCGGAGGTGGAGCCCGTCGCGGCCGCCACATGGGTGAGCCCTGCGGCCCGTGCCACATCGATCCCCCGGTGGATGGAGTGGATCCACGCCGCGCAGGAGTAGGGCGTGACAATGCCCGTCGTGCCCAGAATGGAGAGCCCGCCAACAATCCCAAGGCGCGGGTTCCACGTCTTCTGCGCAAGGGCCTCGCCCCCCTCCACCGAAACCGTGATGGTCACGTCCGTGCCTGTGCCGAGTTCTGCGGCGGCCTCGGTGATGGCTTGGGTCATCATGGTGCGGGGAACGGGGTTGATGGCCGGTTCGCCCACGCCGATGGGAAGACCGGGCCGGGTGACCGTGCCCACTCCCTCGCCCGCGGCAAAGCCGACACCGCCGCCTTTTGCCCAGGCCACCTCCGCCATCACCAGAGCGCCGTGGGTGACGTCGGGGTCGTCGCCAGCGTCTTTGATGATGCCTGCCATGGCGCTGGCCGCATCCCGCCGCTCCACCGCAAGGGCGAAGGCCGCTTCACCGCCGCGGGGGAGTGTGATGGTTACAGGGTCGGCAAAGCGGCCGGTGACAAGGGCGATGAAGGCCGATTTTGCTGCCGCGGTGGCGCAAGCGCCAGTGGTCCATCCGCTGCGAAGGGGGCGGTTAGCCTCAGCAGACATGGCGAGATCTTGCGGCAGCCGGTTCAGATGGCGCAAAGGGTGGCGGCATGAGTGAGCGCGCAGTCCTTCCCTTCAAAGGCCCCGTTGGCGACAACGATGCGCCCGAAGGCTTTGCCGCCCTCGACGGCGCGCCTTTTCCCACCTTTGCGCCAGGCACGGTGTGGCTTGCCGGCGCCGGGCCGGGCGCACCAGGATTGTTGACGCTGATGGCCTATCACGGCCTTTGCCACGCCGACAGCGTCGTTCATGACGCGCTCGTCAGTGATGCCATCATCGCCTTTGCAAGGAAAGACGCCCGGCTGATCCATGCCGGCAAGCGCGGCGGCAAACCGTCGGCGACACAGGCCGACATCACGCTCACCCTCATTCGCGAGGCGCGGGAGGGGCGACGCGTGTTGCGGCTGAAGGGGGGCGACCCTTTCATGTTCGGCCGTGGCGGGGAGGAGTGTCAGGCGCTGCGCGAGGCCGGCATTGCCTTTCGTGTGGTGCCTGGGGTGTCGGCCGGGCTCGGCGGATTGGCCTATGCAGGGCTGCCTGCCACCCACCGCGACGTCAACCAGTCCGTCACGTTCCTGACAGGGCACGATCTGACGGGGGAACTCCCCACCGCCATCGACTGGGGGCGTCTTGCAGGCGCCTGCCCCGTCCTCGTCATGTACATGGCCGCCAAACACCTGACCGCCATTGCGCAAAAGCTGATGGATGGCGGGCGTGCCTGTGACGAGCCCGTTGCCATCATCGCCAACGCAACGTTGCCCACGCAACAGGTGATCACCACCACCCTTGCCGGCGCCGCCACCCTCACGCAGGTGCCGACCCCCGCCATCGTTGTGGTCGGCCAGGCCGTCCCTTTGATGGACGCCGTCACCTGGTTCGACGCCGCCAAGAGCAACGGCCTTATGGGCTGAGCTCAAGTGCGGCCAGGCACTTTGGAGCGCCCGGCCGAAACGCGTCAGGAGTAGCGGTAGGGGACGCCCACCTCTTCCATGACCTTTGAGTAGTTCTTGAAGATCTCCACCACGCGGGCGTTGCGGGGGGACTGGGCGGCAATCTCGTCCCAGAAGCTTTCCGCGTCCTTCACGACCGTGTCCCACTCGTCGGCAGGAATTTCGGTCAGCTCCATCTTCTTGCCGTTGACGCGAAGGTCCGCCTCGCCGCCCCAGTACCAGACCTGGCGATAGTAATGGGACTGGTCGATGGTGATGAGGAAGAGTTCTTTTAGGTGCGGCGGCACCTTCTCCCAAGACGCTGTGTGGGCAAAGTAAGAGCCGCACCAAGCGCCTGTCACGTTGTTCAACAGGGCGTAGTTGCACACATCCGCCCAGCCCACTTCGTAGGCTTCGGTGAAGCCGCACCAGGCAACGCCGTCAAGCTCGCCGGTCTGGATCGCCACCTCCACATCGTCCCACGGCACAATCACGGGGATGAGGCCGTAGCGGGCGAGGAACCGTCCTGCTGTGGGCACGCCGAAGACGCGTTTGCCGCGCATGTCGGCCAGCGAGCGGATCGGGTCCTTGGTGAAGATGTGAAGGGGGTCCCACGCGCCTGCGGACAGCCACTCCACCCCTTCGATCTCGCCGTAAGCTTCGGCCCAGATCTCCTTAAGACCGTAGCGGTCGAATAGGACGGGAAGGTCGAGGGAGTAGCGGGTGGAGAAGGGGAAGTAGCCCCCGAACACGGCAATATCGACGGGCGAGGCCATGGTGGCATCGTCCGACTGGACGGCGTCGATGGTGCCGTTTTGCAGGGCACGGAAGAGCTCGGGCGTCGGGACCAGCTGGTCGGCGTAGTAAAGCTCGATCTCCATTTCGCCATTGGCCGCTGTGTTGAACGCATCGATCTGCGGCTTGATGACGTGGGCGCCCAAGGGTGCGCCCGAATAGGTCTGCAGGCGCCACTTGATGGGGCCTGTCTGTGCAATGACGGCGGGTGCGGCGAGTGTGGAGGCAGCGGCGCCGGCGGTGCCGACGGCAGCGCCTTTCAAAAATCCGCGGCGTGTCTTTGTCATCCTTCGTGCTCCTTCTTGTTGTGATTTTGAGGGGGTGCGGGTGGGCTTTCTTCAGTTGCCGTAGACGAGGCCGGGAAGCCACAGCGCGATTTGCGGAAACACCATGACGAGCGCAAGACCAAAGACCATCACGATGACGAAGGGTGTGATGGATCGATAGATGTCACCCAAGGTGACTTCTGGCGGGGCCATGGCGCGCATCAGGAACAGATTGTAGCCGAATGGCGGCGTCATGTAAGCGATCTGGCAGGTGATCGTATAAAGGACGCCGTACCAGATGGGGTTGAAGCCGAGCGCCTGGATCAACGGCACATAAAGCGGTGCGACGATCACCAGCATGGCGGTGTCGTCCAGGAACATGCCCATCACGATGTAGGAAAGCTGCATCATGATGAGGATTTCCCACGGGGACAGCTCCCAGCGGGTGATGAACAGGCTCTCGATGGCTTTCACCGCGCCGATGCCGTCGAACACCGCGCCGAAAGCAAGGGCCGCCAGGATGATCCACAAGAACATGCAGGAGATGGCGAGGGTCTTCTTCACCACCTTGTGCAGGATTTCGAAGGTGAGGCGGCCCTTCAACAGCGCGGCGAGGGTGGCGCAGGTGGCGCCGACGGCGGACGATTCCACAAGGCTGGTGTAGCCCATGACGAACAGCCCCGTCATGAGGAAGAAGATCAGGAACGGCACCACCCCTGCCTGCAACAGGAGGAGCTTTTCCTTGAAAGTCAGTGTCTTGCGGTCTTCTTCGGCAAGGGGCGGGCCAAGGCTCGGCTGAAGCCGGCAGCGCACGTAGATGTAGATGATGAAGAGGGAGGCCATCATCAGGCCGGGAATCGCGCCGGCAAGCCAAAGCTGGCCCACGGGCTGGCGCGCAATCATCCCATAAAGCACAAGCACCACCGACGGCGGCACGAGGATGCCAAGGGACGACCCTGCCTGGATCACCCCCGTGACCATGATCTTGTCGTACCCCCGTCGCAACAGTTCCGGCAGCGCAATGGAGGCGCCGATGGCCATCCCCGCCACCGACAGCCCGTTCATGGCCGAGATGATCACCATCAAGATGATGGTGCCGATGGCCAGCCCGCCTTTCACGCCGCCGAAGAAGACGTGGAACATTTTGTAAAGATCGTCGGCGATGTGGGACTCCGACAGCATGTAGCCCATGTAGATGAACAAAGGCAGCGTCAGCAGCGGGAACCAGTTGAACAGCTTGAAGGCCGCGTTGAACGGCATTTCGATGGCGCCCTGCCCGTAAAGCAGAAGCGCAGCCCCTGCCGCCACGAAGCCGATGGCGGCAAACACCCGCTGTCCCGTCAGGAGCAGCACCATCATGGACGCGAACATGAGGATCGCGATGAGCTCGTAACTCATCAGCCGATGCCCTCAGC
>JBCDCF010000225.1:0-6096 GCA_039182345.1 Pseudomonadota bacterium | reverse complement strand
CGCCTGGGGACGTTGTGCTGACGCCGAACCCGTCCTACCCCATCCACGCCTTCGGCTTCCTGATGGCCGGCGGCTCCATTCGCTCTTTGCCTGCAGAGCCCGGGGCCGAGTTCTTCCGGGCGCTGGAGCGGGCAGTGGTCCACTCCATCCCCAAACCCATTGCGGTGGTGCTGTGCTATCCCTCCAACCCTGGCGCCCACGTCGCCGATCTTGAGTTTTTCAAGGACGTGGTGGCCTTTGCCCGCAAGCACGACATCTTCGTCCTGTCCGACCTTGCCTACTCGGAAATCTATTTCGAAGGCCCGCCGCCCCCCTCCGTCCTTGAGGTGGACGGGGCGATGGATGTGGCTGTGGAGTTCACCTCCATGTCCAAAACCTTTTCCATGCCAGGCTGGCGCATGGGCTTTGCGGTGGGCAACGAACGGCTGATTGCAGCCCTTGCACGGGTGAAAAGCTATCTGGACTATGGCGCCTTCACGCCCATTCAGGTGGCCGCAGCCGCAGCGCTCAATGGCGGGGATGAGTGTATCGTCGAGATCCGCCAGACCTACCACAAGCGCCGTGACACGCTGGTGGATGCCTTTGCCCGTGCCGGCTGGCCCATTCCCGCGCCCTCGGCCTCCATGTTCGCCTGGGCGCCCATTCCGCCCGAACTTGCCCATCTTGGCAGCCTTGAGTTCTCCAAGCGCCTTCTTGAGGAGGCCCAGGTGGCCGTGGCGCCAGGCATCGGCTTTGGCGAACATGGCGACGGTCATGTGCGCATTGCCCTTGTGGAGAACGAGCAGCGCATCCGCCAGGCCGCCAGGAGCATCAAGCGCTTCATGGACCAGAACGCCACCGTCGTGCCCCTGTCTGCCGCGCGCGCTGCCAAGTGACGACGCTGAGAATTGCCATCGCCGGCCTCGGAACGGTCGGCGCCGCCACAGTGCGCCTCATCGAGGCCGAGCCCACCCACGGCGGCTCGGGCCGCAATGTGGAGGTGGTGGCCGTCTCCGCCCGCGACCGCAACAAGGACCGCGGCGTTGCCCTTGAAGCCGCCACCTGGTTCGACGATCCCGTGGCGATGGCGACCTCCGACATCGATGTCTTGGTGGAGTTGATCGGCGGTTCCGAAGGCCCCGCCCGCGCCTGTGTGGAAGCAGCGCTCGGCGCCGGTAAAGCCGTGGTGACCGCCAACAAGGCCCTCCTGGCCGCCCACGGCATGAGCCTTGTGTCCATGGCCGAGAAGGCCAAGGCGCCGCTCCTTTATGAGGCCGCAGTTGCCGGCGGCATTCCCGCCATCCGCACCGTCAGGGACGGTCTTGCGGGCATTCCCATCACCAGCGTCCTCGGCATCTTGAACGGTACCTGCAACTACATCCTCACCCGCATGGAGGATGAGGGGCTGACCTTCGAGGAATGCCTGGCGGAGGCCCAGCGCCTCGGCTACGCGGAGGCCGACCCCACGTTCGACGTGGACGGCCTCGATACCGCCCACAAGCTTGCCATTTTGTCCTCCATCGCCTTCACCACTGAGCTCGATGCAGAGGCCGTGCTTGTGGAAGGCATCCGCGGGATCGAACCTGCCGACCTTGCCGCGGCGGAGGAGCTTGGCTACCGCATCAAGCTTCTGGGCATTGCCACCATGACCGAGCACGGGGTGGACCAGCGCGTGCACCCCACCATGGTGCCCCGCGGCACCGCGCTGGCGGAAACCTCAAGCGTCACCAACGCTGTGGCCGTCCGCGGCCCTGCCTTCGGCGAGATGGTACTGTCTGGCCCCGGCGCTGGCGGCGATGCCACAGCCTCGGCGGTTGTCTCAGACCTCACCGACCTTGCCCGCGGCCTTGCCCCCATCCCGCTCGGCCGGCCGGCGGCAAGCCTCCTGCCGTTCCGCAAGCTGGAAGCCGGCGGCCACAGCGGGGCGTTTTATGTGCGCCTTCCCATTGCCGACAAAGCCGGCGCCTTCGCAGGCCTTGCCGGCCGCATGGCGGGGGAGGGGATCTCGCTGGAGCAGATCGTCCAAAAAACCCCCCACAGGCCAGAGCACCTGCCGCCTTTGAAGGAGCAGACGGTGATCCTCGTCACCTACCCAACGTCGGAGGCTGCCCTCAACAGGGCGCTGAAAGCCATTGCCGCCGACGGGATCATCGTGCGCGAGCCCCACGTCATCCGCATCGCCCAGCGGGGCTAGCACACCCCGCCGCTGTCGGCTCACGCCCCGCTGCGCGGCCAATGCCTGTGATGGTCGTCGATGACGAACACATGGGCATGGCGCATCGCTGCATGGCGATGGCGGTGGCTGTGCGGCTCCGAGGCAGGGGTCTCGTGGCTGTGGCTGTGGTGGGCGTCATGAATGTGCGCGTGGGCGTGCTCCATCTCCTCATGGGTGTGCTCGATGATTTCAGGATCGTGCTGCGGCCATAGGAGGAGGGCGGCCACCATACTGGCCGCCGTCGCTGCGGAGAGGATCAAGAACGTCCCGTCGATCCCGACCCGCGCGCCGAGCACCCCTGCAGCGGGATAGGCCACAAGCCAGCAGGCGTGGGAGAGGGCGAACTGCGCAGCAAACAGGGCCGGCCTGTCCTCCGCATGGCAGGAGCGGCGCAGCACAAGCGCCGACGGTGTCATCACCAAGGAGGCGCCCACACCAAGGAGCAGCCAGACGGGTACGGCGCTGGCAATGGGCTGTGAGGAGGAGAGCCCGAACGGCGCCACCGCAAGGACGGTGGCCGAAAGGGCCGCGCCGCCGATCATCGCCGTGCGGGCGGGAATGGCATGCAAAAGCCGCGGCAGGGTGAGCGCCACCACAATGGAGCCAACGCCGAACGCGGCAAGGAGAAGCACCATGTCCTCCTCACTGCCGCCGGATGCCGCCTTGGCGTAAACCACGGTGTTCACCAGCACCATGGACCCTGCCGCCGATACCGCAAAGGAGAGCGCGAGCAACCCCTTCAGCCGCGGTGTGGCCCAATAGATCCGAACGCCGCGCGTCACACGGTCAAAAAAGCGCGCGTCGCTGTAAGGTTCGGGACTTGGAAGGTGCGTTGCAAGGATCAGCGCGGCAGAGGCCAGGAAGCCCAGCGCCGTGCCAACGAACAGGAGATGAAAGCTCATCACCGCCAGCAGAACTCCGGCCAGCAGCGGGCTCAAAAGCGTCTCAAGATCGTAGGCGAGGCGGGAGAGGGAGAGGGCTTTCGTGTACTCCTCCTCGTCCGGCAAAATGTCGGGGATGGTGGCCTGGAAGGTGGGCGTGAAGGCCGCCGAGAACGACTGGAACACGAACACCAGCACATAGATCTGCCACACGGCATCCACGAACGGCAGGAACAGAACAAAGCTTGCCCGCGCAATGTCCAGCGCCACCAGCATGGTGCGCAGCGGCAGGAGGTCGGCAAGGGCGCCTGCAAACGGGGCCACGCACACATAGGCGACCATCTTGAGGGCCAACGCCGTCCCAAGAACAATGCCCGCATCGGCCCCCGCCAGATCGAACGCCAGGAGCGCCAGCGCCACTGTGGTGAGCCCTGTTCCCAGGAGCGACAGGACCTGCGCTGAAAACAACTGCCGATAGGACGGGTTGCGAAGGACGGACAGCATCGGGGAATTTCCTCGCCAAGACCCGCCAGCATGCAAGAGCGCCAATGCCATGTCCATCGGCGCGCCCCCGACCCGTCGCGGCATTTGACTGAGGCATTTGACAGGGGGCGCCAATCTGGCGAGGCTCCCGCACGCCGACTATTTCAGGAGACTGTGACGATGTTCGACACGACGCACTTGCGTTCGCCAATCATTGCGGGGTTCGCCGCGCTCGTGGCGGGCATGGTGGCTCTCACGGGCGCTGCCAGCGCCGAGACCACCTTGCGGCTCCACACCCTCGTCAAATCTCCCCACCCTTACAACGACATGGCCGCCTTCATGGCCGAAGAGGTGGAAAAGCGCTCAGGCGGCGAGCTGAAAATCAAAGTGTTCGACAGCGGCCAGCTTGGTGCCGACCCTGCCGTGATCGGTGAAATGGGCCTTGGCACCATCGACCTGATGATCTCCACCACCAACAATGCCGTCAAACAGGTGCCTGAGTACCAGGTCTTCTCCATGCCCTACCTGTTCGAGGGCTTTGACGATCTGATGGCAAACGTCGGCCCTGGCACGCCCGCCGAAGCCTACTTCAAACAGGTCTATGCCGACCGTGCGCTCAACATGCAGCTCCTGGCGCTGGGGGGCTCTGGCACCCGCAACCTGTCCAACGCGAAGGGCCCTGTGACGGCGCTTGCCGACATTGACGGCTATAAGATGCGCACCCCCCCTTCACCCATGATTTCAAAGACGTGGGAGGCGCTTGGCACACTCCCCGTGACGGTCGCTTGGGGCGAGCTTTACGCCGCCGTCCAGACAGGCGTTGCGGACGCCCTTGAAAGCTCCATCCCCGGCTATGCCGGCTCCAAGCTTTACGAAGTGGCGCCCTACCTTGCCCTCACCGGCCACACCATCCAGGCCAACCACATTTCCATGAGCGATCGCGCCTGGAACCGCCTCACCGAAGAGCAGCAAAAAATGATGCTCGAGGTGGCGGCCGAAGCCTCCGTGCTCGGCATCGAGAAGGCGCGCCAGTACGAGACGGAACTCGTCAAAGAGCTTCAGGAACAGCACAACGTGACGGTGACCGAGCCCGACGTTGCCGAGTTCCAGGCCGCCCTCTCCGACGTTCAGGGCGAACTTGCCGAAGAGCTTGGCCTCACCGAACCCTTGAAGGCCGTGAAGGGCGAGTAAGCCTGACGTCCTGAGGCGACCCAGCACGTGCTGAGGCGCATCAACAATGGGCTGGAGCGTGTCTTCGGCCCATTGCTCGCCGCCCTGTTTGCGGGGTTGATCCTGGTCGTCTTTGCCCAGGTGACGGCCCGCAACGTCCTTGAAATCCCCCTCATCTGGACGCTGGACCTTGCCCAGCTCCTGTTCTCCTGGTGCATTTTTCTTGGGGCGGCCTTCGCCTTCAGGCGCGGTGAGCACTACCACGTGGACCTGTGGCCCCTCCACGGGCCGCTCAGATGGATCCCCCTCCTTGTGCCCTTGGTGGCCTCGGCGGTGGTGATCTACGTCCTTGTGCGCCACGGCATTGTCATGAGCGAGATCGGCCTCAACCGCCTGTCCCCCTCGCTCGGCATTTCTGAATTCTGGTTCTTCCTGCCCATTCCCATCGGTGGCGCGCTGATGGGCTTCTTCCTCCTGGAGCGCGCCGCAGACCTCGGGCGCCAATGAACCCTCTCGTCCTGCTTCTCGGCAGCTTCTTCCTGTTGATCGCTCTGAGGGTGAATGTCGGCTTTTCGCTGATTCTGGCGTCGGTGGTGGTGATTCTCTACGAGGACCTGCCGCTGACGTCCGTGATCAATCAGATGTACTCCAACATCGATTCGTTCACGCTCCTCGCCGTCCCCTTCTTCATGTTCCTGGGCCGGATCCTCAATGCCGGCTCCATCACCCAGCGCCTTTTGGACGTGGCGAATGCCTCCGTCGGCCACATTCGCGGCGGGCTCGGCCATGTGAACGTGTTCGTGTCGATGGTGTTTGCGTCCCTGTCAGGCTCGGCTGCCGCGGACACGGCCTCCGTCGGCTCCATCCTCATCCCCGCCATGAAGCGGGCCGGCTACAGCCCCGCCTTCGCCGTGGCGCTGACGGCGGCCTCCTCCACCCTCGGGGTGATCATCCCGCCGTCCATCATCCTCATTGTCTATGGCGCGTTCGGGAACGTCTCCATCGGGGCCCTGTTCCTTGGCGGGATCATCCCGGGCCTCACCATCGGCCTTTTCATGATGGGCTACACCTATGTGATGGCCGTGCGGGAAGGCTATCCCGCCAACCCCTTCCCGGGCGTGCGGGCCTTTGCCAAAGCCACTTGGCGGGGCGCGGCGGCAGCGCTCATCCCCGTCTTTGTCCTCGGCGGCGTCGTCACAGGTGTCTTCACCCCCACAGAGGCCGCCATTTCCGCCGTGGCGTGGGCGCTGATTCTCACATTCCTGGTCTACCGCGACGTGCCTTTGCGCGAACTCCCGGGCCACCTGACGCGGGCGACGCTGGAGTTCTCCGTGCCGCTCTTCACAGTGGCAGGGGCGGGGATCTTCG
>JBCDCF010000224.1:0-6118 GCA_039182345.1 Pseudomonadota bacterium | reverse complement strand
GGGCCTGCATGAACCACATCTCGTCCTTGATGGAATCAAGCCCGCCGAAGCAGATGAGGACGGGGAGCTTGTCGCCGGGAAACGGCGCGCGGACGAAGCAGATGAGGACGGGGAGCTTGTCGCAGGCAAACCCATGTGCGGCTACTTCGTGCGCGCACCGTTTCCTGGCGACAAGCTGCCCGTTCTCATCTGCTTTGGCGGGCTTGATTCCATCAAGGACGAGATGTGGTTCATGCAGGCCCACGGCGCCTTGCAGCGCGGCATTTCGGTCCTGATGGTGGACCTTCCCGGCCAGGGCGGGACGTTGCGCCGCCATGGCCTCACCGCCCGCTACGACACCGAAGTGCCTGTGGGCGCGTGCATCGACTGGCTTGAGCAGCGCAGCGATGTGGACACGAGCCGCATTGCCTGCTGCGGCTCGTCCATGGGCGGCTACTACGCGGCCCGCGCAGGCTGCTACGAGACGCGCCTTGCCGCCACCATCTCCCACGGCGCCATCTGGTCCGTCCACGACTTGTGGGGCGACAAGGACGATGATTTCGGCCTTGCCATGCACATCCGCTGGGTGATGGGCGCCAAATCCATGAAGGAGGCGATGGAGCTTGCCCTCCCCTTCACCCTCGACGGCCATCTGGAGCACATGACGTGCCCTTACCTTGTGCTGCACGGCGGGCACGACGTTCTCACCGTCAAAGCCGCGCGCGACACCTATGATTACGCGCGGAAAAAGGGGGTAAACGCCACCTTGCGCATTGTGGACCCCATCGAAACCGGCGCAGAGCACTGCCAGCACGACAACCCCACCCTCGGCCAGGAGCTTCTGAATGACTGGCTGGCGGACGTGTTCGGCATCGACCAGCGCGCCCTTTTGAAAACCGGCTGGTCTCCTTTGATCTGACCCGCCTGCCGGACCATCAGCCCAAGGAGAGGCCCCCATGAACCTTGGTGTCGACCACCCGCGCGCCGCCCTTGTCGCCATCGACTGCCACCGCGGCCATCTGGACCCTGAGGTGGCCACCATGCCCGTCGCCGCCGAAGTGGCGGAAAGGGTCATCGACGCCAACCAACGCCTGATGACCTGGTGCCGGTCGCGCGGCATTCCCGTGGTGCACATCGTCACGCGCTATCGCGACGTTGAGGAAATCCGCGCCAACCCGTTCTGGCGCACCCGCGCCGAAGACCCCAACGCCACGCGCAAGAACGTGCTGCGCCACAATATCGACGGCATGCCGGGCTGCACGGTCATCCCCAAGCTTCATGACCCCTCTGACGCTGTGGTGGATGTGAAGAAGCGCTACGACTGCTTCCTCGGCACCGATCTTGACTTTCACCTCAGCGCCCACCGCATTAACACCCTCATCCTGACGGGGGTGAACACCAACTCCTGCGTCCTTGCCACCGCAACCGCCGCCAACGTGCGCGACTATGCCGTCATCGTCGCCAAGGACTGTGTGGACACGATGGACGGGCCCGACCTTCACGAGGCGGCGCTGAAAATCCTGTCGACGGCGTTCGGCTTCACACTTTCCAGCGAGGAGATCATGGCGCTCGGCCTTGGTGAGGCGAAGGGGGCGGCGGCATGATCATCGACATTCACACCCACACCTTCTGTCCCGAGGTGGTGGGGAAGGTGGCAGGCACCATCGGCCCTGACAGCGTGCCCTACCAGCGCGATATGTCGCCCGAAAGCCGCGCGCGGGAAGACGAGGTCAAGCCCGATCTTGCCGTCAAGTTCAACAATCTGGACCGTCGGCGGGCCGACATGGCCGCCGCTGGGATCGACTTTCAGGCGGTGGCCACCGCGCCCGGCCTTCAGCACTACTGGGCAGCGCCTGCCCTCCTTGCCGAAATCAGCCGCATGCAAAACGACCATGTGGCGGCCCTCGTTGCCCAGTCGCCCGACACCATGGCGGCCATAGGCACACTCCCCTTGACCGACACGGATGCCTCCGTGGAGGAGATCGCCCGCGCGAAATCCCTTGGGATCCGCGCCTTTCAGATCGATTCCCGCTGCCTTGAGCGCGAGCTCTCCCACCCCTCGCTCGACCCCATCTATGGGGCGCTGGAGCGCCACGGTCTCGGCCTGATGATCCACCCTTTGGGCTTCTCCCACGGGCAAAGGCTGTCGCCCTACTTCATGATCAACTCCATCGCCCAGCCTTTGGAGGAGGTGATTGCCTTCCAGCACCTCATCTTCGGCGGGGTGATGGATCGCCATCCTGACCTGCGCGTCTACATCGCCCACGGCGGGGGGTACGCGCCGTTTTACATCGGCCGTCTCGACCATGCCTGGAAGGCGCGCCCTGAGGTGAACAGGCTCTTGCCAGCCGCCCCTTCCACCTACCTGCCGCGGTTTTACTACGACACCTGCGTGTTCCGTCCGGACCACATCGAAACCCTCGTGGGTCTCGTAGGGGCCGACAGGGTGATGCTCGGCTCCGACTATCCCTTCGATATGAGCGACCCCGACCCCGTGGGCACCCTTGACGCCACCAGCCTCTCAGCCGCCGACAAGGACCTGATCAAAAGCACCGTCGCACGCCGGTTTCTGGAGTTGGAACCAGACTAGGACCGGACCCCTAGCGCGCTTGCCGCTCCGGTTGGATCAACCTCAGCGAAGAGCAATCACGCCAGACATTGGGTGCGAGTACACTTTTCGTCCGCTCGGTTTGATTCAAACCGAGCGGGTCGTGCTCTAGGACATTGTGCGGCCTTGTGCGAAGACTTGCGAAAATTGCACGGTGAGCCAGTTCACACCCATGGGCTGCCGCGGACCGGCGGCGGATCGCAAGTGGAGAGACCAAGATGCGCATCGACGCCATCCCCATCGGCAACAACCCGCCCGAGGATTTCAACGTCGTCATCGAGGTGCCCGTCGGCGGCGAGCCCATCAAGTACGAACTGGACAAGGGTTCGGGCGCCCTTTGGGTGGATAGGTTCTTGTACACCCCCATGCGCTACCCGGCGAACTACGGTTTCGTGCCGCACACCTTGTCGGACGATGGCGACCCCATCGACGTGATGATTGCCTCCACCCGCCCCATCGTGCCGGGCGCTGTGATGAACGCCCGGCCCATCGGCGTCCTCCACATGGAAGACGAAAGCGGGCATGATGAAAAAATCCTCGCCGTTCCGTCCAACCATCTGACGCTGCGCTATGAGAAGGTGCGCACCTTTAGCGATATGCCGTCGATCACCTTGCAGCAGATCGAGCATTTCTTTCAGCACTACAAGGATCTTGAGCCCGGCAAGTGGGTGAAGATCGTTGGCTGGGGCGATGAAACCGAGGCGAAACAAAAGTTCCTGGAATCCATTGAAAGGGCGAAGAACGCCCAGTCTCCCGGCGCTGCCGCCTGACGGATCTGGGTCGGCTCCGACACCCGTCCGGGTGAGCGGTTTTGTGGGATGAGGGATCGGCCGCACCTGTGGCGCGGCAATTGCAACGCCCTGAGGACTGGGGCAACCTCTGCCCCACAAGAACAACGGGGTCGAGCATGACGAACATTTCCCGCCGTACGGCACTCCTTGGCGGCGGCGCTGCTGCCGTGGGCACAACCACCCTTGCAGCACCAGCCATCGCCCAGGACACCATGACCTGGAAGATGGTCACCGCCTGGCCGAAGAACCTCCCTGGCCCTGGCGTCGCCGCGCAGATGCTGGCCGACAGGATCACGGCCCTGTCCGGCGGGCGCATCAAGGTGGATCTTTATGCCGCCGGCGAGCTGGTGCCGGGGCGCGGCGTGTTCGACGCCGTGTCGGAAGGAACGGCGGAAATCTACCATGCGGTGCCGGCCTACTGGGGGTCCAAGTCCAAAGGCATTTTGCTGTTCGGCTCCCAGCCCTTCGGCCTTTTGGCGGGCGAGCAGTTCGGCTGGCTGAACCACGGCGGCGGCCAGGCGCTTTATGATGAAATGTACGCCCGCTTCAATCTGAAACCTTACCTGTGCGGCAACTCAGGCCCCCAATGGGCCGGCTGGTTCCGCAACGACATCAACAGCGTGGACGACCTCAAAGGCCTTCGCTTCCGCACCGCAGGACTTGCGGCGGAGATGGCCACCAAGCTCGGCATGGCCGTCCAGTCCATGGGCGGGCGCGACATGTTCCAGGCGCTCCAATCAGGCGCGCTGGATGCTGGCGAGTTCATCGGCCCGTGGACGGATTCGGCCCTCGGTTTCTACCAGGTGGCCAAGAACTATTATTGGCCCGGCGTGGGCGAGCCGTCCTCGGCGGAAGAGTGCGGCATCAACCTTGAGGTCTTCAACAACCTTCCCGATGATCTGAAGCAGGCCGTCGCCTTTGCGGCCGAAAGCCTCTACAACCCCGTGTGGACCGAGTACACCACCAAGCACGCCGAAGCGTTGCGCCAGTTGGTGGCCAACGAAGGCGTCGTCACCAAGAAGCTGCCCGATGATGTGATCGTCGCCATGGGCAATGCCGCCGGCGAAGTCTTGGATGAGCTGCGCCAGAACGATGATGAGCTGGTGGTGCGCATCACCGAAAGCTTCCTGTCCTACCGCGATCTGATGATGAGCTATCAGCCCTACTCCGAAGGCGGAGAACTGAACGCCAGGCAGCTCTCCTACACCTACCCCAAATGACACAGCTTGCGGCCCGGCTTGATTGGGTGAACCGGGCCGTCGGCACCGTAGTGGCGTGGGCGGCGGTGGCGATGGTCTTGGTCCAGTTCGCCATCGTGCTTGCAAGGCACATCTTCGGTGTGTCCGACATTGCGCTGAACGAGAGCGTCCTTTACCTGCACGCGGCCCTTTTCATGCTTGGTGCGGGGTACGCCTACCTTGTGGATGCCCACGTGCGGGTGGACATCATCTACGGCGCGATGGGCCGGCGCGGCCAAGCGCTTGTAGACGTCTTAGGCTCGGTGGTGTTTTTGCTGCCGGCCTTGGCACTGCTTCTTTACTGGTCGTGGCCGACCGTCAGGCGGTCATGGGCCATTTTGGAAGGGCCCATTTCCGTCGGCGGCATTCCCGCCTCGTTCCTTTTGAAGACGTTGATCCCGGCGTTTTGCATTCTCCTCGCCATCCAGGGGATCGCGCGGTTGCTGCGCGATCTTGCCAAGCTGATGGGGCCTGAGGAGGATGCCGCCAAGGCTACTTGAGGGTCAGCGTCACCATCTCTTCGCTGGGGCCAAGGCCGCGGTAGGTGGCGGCGATCGCCCCAGGCGCTGCAAGCTCGAACCGGCCGAGTGAGCCAAGGCTCAAAACATCCCCTGGCTTCAGCGCCATGCCGCGGGCGTTGGCAGCGTCCCTCACCCACAACACCGCATCCAAGGGATGGCCGAGGAGCGCCGTGACAGGGGCTTCGGCCACCACCGTCAAATCCCGTGTCAGGGTGCCGGAGGCTTCGCCAATGGAGGCGGCTGTCATCCCTTCGGTGGTGACGGGCGTGCCGACGACGCCAAGGCGGGCGCCAGCATTCATGGCCTGAAGGAGAGGTCCTGTGATGGCAGCGCCTTTGGGCACCATCAGGTCGCCCAACTCCACGAAGGGGATGAAGGCGTCGAGGGAGGCAAGCGCCTCTTCGCGGGTTTGTGCCTCGTTGATGGAGGCATCGCCCACCCGTGCCAGAAGGTCGAGCTCGAAGATCAGCCGTGCGCCCTCGTCGATCTCCACAGTGGTACCGTCCTGGCGCAGCATTTCAGCAAGGAGCACGCCGAGGACGGGGCCATCGAGGCCGAGCTGTTTTTGCGCGCCTTCGGAGGTGGCGGCGGCCTTATAGCCCACCACAGGGCCGAGGGTGGGCTGGAGCGCTGCAATCACCTTGTCCTGGTGGCAGGCGCCGTCGGCCATGGTGAGGATGGTCTCTGCCGCCTGGCCGGCACCGGCAAAGGGTTCGCCCGCCAGGAAGGCCTCGCTATAGGGCCCTGCAAAATCGTAAGCGCCGCAGGACGACTGGGCGTTCGCCCCCGTCACCCCGACGACGGCCAACGCCAACCCGACACACAAAGCCCTCATAATACCTCGCCTTACGTTTGTGCGCGGGCTCAGGCTGCCTTCAAAAGCGGCGCGGGCTGATAATTGAGGATGGGCGCGAGCCACCGCTCCGCCTCTTCCAACGACCAGCCCTTGCGCGCCGCATAGTCTTTCACCTGGTCGCGCTC
>JBCDCF010000223.1:0-6150 GCA_039182345.1 Pseudomonadota bacterium | reverse complement strand
GGCGAGCCTGGGACAGACCCCAAGGTGCCTGCGATAGGCCCGCCGTCCAGCGTGCCGTCCAGGTAGGCGGCGAAATAGCGCCGCTCTGCGGTGATCTTGCGTTTGGCCTCCACCACCGCCATCAGCGTCCAGCCCTTACGGGCGAGCGACCAGCGCTGCAGCGAGCGGCCTTCAAAGCCGATCCAGAACTGAAGCGCCCAAATGGCGAACGGTCCCGCCGCTTCATCCACGAAGGTTGCCATGATCATGAAAAGCGCAACGCTCACCACCATCAGCCCGAGGAAGACCAGCCACATGCGGTGATAAAGGAGCCACAGCGGCCCGAACAGGAAGGCCAGCCACGCAAAGCCGTCGCGCACGAATCGGGTGCGCTCAAGGAGTTTTGCCTCGTCCCACTTGGGGTTTTCGTGAACGGTGAAAAAGGCCATCTCAACGCTCCTTCAGGGCCGCGCGAGGCGGCTACAGGGCACCCTTGGTGGAGGGGATTGCGCCGCCCTTGTCGTCCACGCGGATCGCCTCTTTCAAGGCGCGGGCCACACCTTTGAAGCAGCTTTCGGCAATGTGGTGGTCGTTGTCGCCATAAAGCGTCTCGATATGAAGGGTGAGGCGGCCATTCATGGCGAGTGCGGTAAAGAATTCACGCACGAGCTGGGTGTCGAATGTGCCGATCTTGTCGGTCTGAAATTCGGTCCGGAAGACGAGGAACGGCCGGCCGGAAAGGTCCAACGCAACGCGGGTCAGCGCCTCGTCCATGGGCAACAGAGAGTGGGCGTAGCGCACGATGCCGCGCTTATCGCCCACCGCTTCGACAAGCGCCTGGCCAAGGGCAATCCCCACATCTTCCACAGTGTGGTGGTCGTCGATATGAAGGTCGCCGTCCGCAGACACGGTCATGGTGATGCCTGAGTGGCGGGCCAATTGGTCCAGCATATGGTCGAAAAAGCCGACCCCTGTGGCGATCGTGCGCGCGCCGTCGCCGTCAAGGTCCACCTCGACGGTGATGGCGGTCTCGTTGGTGCGCCGCTCGATCCGTGCTTTCCGCATCGTTCCGTTCCGTGTCATCAGACTGTCTCTTAGACGCTTTGTTCTGACTTTTGCAGCCTGTGAGGGATCATGAACCATTTGACCGCAGCTGAACGGCTGATCCTGGCCCTTGATGTGACCGACCGGGGCGCCGCCGAGCGTCTCGTGGAGGCAACGGCCGGGGCCGTGGGGACCTACAAAATCGGCCTTGAGTTTGCCCTGTCCGGCGGCATCGACTTTGCGCGCGAGCTGGTGGCGGCCGGGCACGGCGTGTTCCTGGACATGAAGCTTTTGGACATTGCGAACACCGTGGCGGGTGCAGTGCGTGCAGCGTCCTCCATCGGCGTCACCTACCTCACCGTCCACGCCTACCCCCAAGCGCTGGAGGCGGCCGTGTCGGCGCGCACCGGCGGCACCAAGATTGTCGCCGTCACGGTGCTGACCTCCCTTGATGATGATGACCTTGCAGCCGCCGGCTACGGTGAGAGCGCAGAACGCCTTGTGGAGCGGCGCATCGCAGCGGCGGTGGCGGCGGGGGCGGACTGCATCGTCTGCTCACCGCGGGAGGCACCCCAGGCGCGCGCATCGGGGTTGATGGTGATCACGCCAGGGGTGCGGCTCGCGGAAGATGGGTATGGCGATCAAAAGCGCGTGGCCACCCCCCAAAGGGCCATGGCCGACGGGGCCGACGCGCTCGTGGTCGGGCGGCCCATCAATGCTGCATCCGACCCGCGGTCGGCGGCCCTTCGCTACCGCGATGCCATCGAGGAGGGGCTCGCCCTCGTGTAACGGGCGCCCCTTGGTGTGACGGGCGCCCCTTGGTGTGACGGACGCCTCTTTGGTGTGACGGGTGCCCCTGCGTCCTCACCACGCCATGAAGGCAAGGGGTCGACGCCCTATCTGTTGGCCACACAAAGCTGAGGCTCTCGCGATGCTGAAACCCTTCCTCCTTGCCCTTTCCGTCGTTGCTGTGGCGGTCGGGCCTGTCCGCGCCGACACCGTCACCATCGTTGCCCTTGGCGACAGTCTGACGGCAGGGTTCCAGCTTCCCCCCGGCGCTGGCTTTCCGGCACAGCTTCAGGACGCGTTGACGGGCAAGGGCTACGACGTTGAGGTGATCGACGCCGGCGTGTCGGGCGATACCACTTCGGGCGGCCTGTCACGGCTCGACTGGTCGGTGGGGGAGGGGACGGACGCGGTCATCCTTGCCCTTGGCGGCAACGATGCCTTGCGCGGCATCGACCCGGCGCTCACCGCCCGCAACCTCACCGCCATCATGGACAGGCTGAACGAGCGGGGCATTGAAGTCCTCCTTGCGGGGATGCTCGCCCCGCCGAACCTTGGGGAGGAGTACGGCGCGGCCTTTTCGGCGGTGTTCGACAATCTCGGCACCCGCGATGTCGTCTATTACCCGTTCTTTCTGGAAGGGGTGGCGGCCGATCCCTCCCTCAACCTTGCCGACGGGATCCACCCCAACGAAGAGGGCATCAAGGTGATGGTGGAGGGCATTTTGCCGTCGGTGGAAGCATTGATCGGCAAGGTGAACGGCGAGGCCAGCAAGTCCTGATGCGACCCAGCCATGGCCGCTGCGGGCTTCACGCGCCGGCTGGGGTTTTGTACGAGAGAGGGTCTTCGCGCCGAACCGGCGACCCTCTCATCTAGGACTGACTATGGAACTTCGCCCACTTGGACGCACCGACCTGTCGGTGAGCGTCCTGTCGCTCGGCACCATGACCTGGGGCGAACAAAACACCGAAGCCGAAGGCCACGCGCAGATGGATCGTGCGGTGGACGCAGGCCTCAATCTCTTAGACGCGGCAGAGCTTTACCCGATCCCTCCCAAGGCGGAAACCCAAGGGCGCACGGAGGAGGTGATCGGCACCTGGCTGAAAAGCCGCCCCGGTGCGCGCGAGAAGGTGATTGTGGCCACCAAGGTGGTGGGCCGGTCCCAGAACACATGGTTTCGCGACGGTGAGCGCCAGCCCCGCCTTGTTGCCAAAGACATTGAAGAGGCGGTCGACAAGTCGCTGAAGCGCCTCCAGACCGACAGGATCGACCTTTACCAGGTGCACTGGCCCGACCGCGTGGTGGCGGGCTTTGGCGCCAACCCCACCATCTACAATCCGCCCAAGGCGGCGGAGGATGAGACCGCCATCCACGACAGTCTTGAGGCGCTGGACAAGATGGTGAAGGCGGGCAAAATCCTGCACATTGGCCTGTCCAACGAGAGCACCTGGGGGTTGATGACCTGGTTGAAGGAGGCCGATCCTTTGCCGCGGGTCCAGTCCATCCAGAACGCCTACTCGCTGGTGAACCGCACGTTCGAGGTGAACCTTGCCGAAGCCTGCACCCGCGAAGAGATCAGCCTGTTTGCCTACTCCGCCCTCGCGCAGGGCTACCTGACCGGCAAGTACCGCAACGGCGCCTTGCCCAAGGGCGCCCGCAAGACGCTGTTCGACAGGCTGTCCCGATACGAAGGGCCGGGCGCAGTGGCGGTGAATGACCGCTACGTCGCCCTTGCCGAAGAGGCTGGCCTTGACCCTGCGCAAATGGCCTATGCGTTTGCCGCCAGCCGCCCGTTCATGACGAGCGTCATCATCGGCGCCACCACCATGGAGCAGTTGGACACGGCCATTGCCGCCGCCGACATCACCTTGCCTGAGGACCTTCTGGCCGAGATCGACCTGATCCACCGCCAGAACGGCAACGTCAGCCCCTGATGGAGGCGCTGCTGCCAGAGGGTGTGTCGGCCATCGGCGCCTTGGTGCTGGTGGTGGCGTCCATGGCAACGAGCGCCCTGTCGAGCTCTGTGGGGATCGGCGGGGGTGTTGCGCTTCTGGCCGCAATGACCTTCGTCATCCCCGTCGAGGTGTTGATCCCCGTCCACGGCGTTGTGCAGCTTGGCTCCAACACGGGGCGGGCGGTGCTTCTGGTGCGCTCCACCGCTTGGCGCCTTGTCGTCCCCTTCATGATCGGGGCCGTGGCGGGCGCCGTGGTGGGGGGTCTGTTGGTGACGGACCTTCCCGAGGCGGTGATCCTTGCGGCCATCGGCGTGTTCGTGTGCGTGACCACATGGTTCCGCCCGCCGCCCCTTGGCAAAGGCGAACGGGGCGTTGTGGCGGCCGGCGGCTTTGGCGCCACGATCCTGACCATGTTCGTGGGTGCGACAGGGCCTTTCGTGATGGCGCTCCTGCGTCAGGCAGGGCTCCCCCACAAGGAGCTTGTGGCAACCCTTTCGGTCTCCATGACCATCCAGCATTTGCTAAAGGTGGCGGCCTTCACAGCGCTCGGCTTTGCCTTTGCCGCCTGGGCGCCGTTGATGGCGGCAATGGTGATCACAGGCTTCATCGGCACGGTGATCGGCACGCGCATGCTGGACAAGTTGCCTGAAAAAGCGTTGCGCCAGGCGCTCAACGTGGTGCTGACGGTGATTGGGGTGCAGCTTGTCATCCGCGCTGTCCTCAGCGTCCTGTGAGGGCGCACAGGCGCATGGCTCGCACGGCGCCCCCCATGCTAAAGACCGCGCCATGACCACGCACACCCTCCCCGATGCCGACGCCATCAGTGCCGCGCACGAGCGGATCCGCCCCTACATCCGCCGCACGCCCCGCCTTGCCCTTGCCGATGCCGGGTGTGAGTTGAAGCTTGAGCTGATGCAGGTCACAGGCTCGTTCAAGCCGCGCGGGGCCTTCAACACGCTGTTGTCGGCGGATGTGCCTGCGGCCGGCGTTGCGGCAGCCTCCGGTGGCAATCACGGGGCCGCGGTGGCTTATGCGGCCGCGCGGTTGGGGCACAAGGCCGACATCTTCGTTCCGTCCATCGCAAGCCCTGCGAAAATCCGCCTGATCGAAGCGGCTGGCGCCACCGTCCACATTGGCGGGGAGCGTTATGCCGACGCCCTTGCCGCGTGTGAGCGGCACCAGGCCGAGACGGGCGCCATGAGCGTCCACGCCTATGATGCGTTTGCGACCCTTGCCGGCCAAGGCACGGTGGGGGCGGAGTGGGAGGCCGATAGCGACGGTCTCGACACCATCCTCGTGGCCGTTGGCGGCGGCGGTCTGATCGGGGGCATTTCCGCCTGGTTCGAGGGCCGCGCGAAGGTGGTCGGCGTGGAGCCCGAAGGCTCGTGCTGCCTGCACGATGCCCTTGCCGCAGGTGGCCCTGTGGACGTGACGGTGGACAGCGTGGCGGCCGATTCCCTTGGCGCCAAGCGCTGCGGCGACCTCGTCTATGCGCTCGCCGCCCGCCATGTGGACCACGTTGCCCTTGTCTCTGACGAGGCCATCGTCAACGCCCAGCGCACCCTTTGGAGCACCGCCCGCCTTGCCACCGAGCCTGGCGGTGCGGCCGCCTTCGCCGCCCTTTTGAGCGGCGCCTACACCCCTGCCCCCGGCGAGCGGCTTGGCGTTCTCGTCTGCGGCGCCAATGTGGACCTTGCCGCCCTCGGCACACTCACCGGCTAAGCCGAACCGCCCAACACCAAAAAGACGTCACGAAAGGACCCGCGATGCCCTCAATTCTCCTCCTCCCAGGCGATGGGATCGGGCCAGACATCATGGCCGAAGCGGAGCGGGTGATCGACTTCTTCAACGAGAAGGGGGCGGGCTTTACCGTTGTGCGCGGTCTTGTGGGCGGTGCGGCTGTGGACGCCGACGGTACGCCACTGTCGGAGGCAACGCTGAAGGAGGCCGAGGCGGCCGACGCGATCCTCTTCGGCGCCGTCGGCGGTCCCCAATATGACGATCTTTCGTACGATCTGCGGCCCGAGGCGGGGCTGTTGCGCCTGCGCAAACACTTTGACCTTTTCGCCAACATCCGCCCGGCCATCTGCTACCCGGCGCTGGCGGATGCCTCCAGCCTGAAGCGCGAGGTCATCGAGGGGCTCGACATCGTCATCCTGCGCGAACTGACGGGCGGGGTTTACTTCGGCGAGCCCAAGACCATCGAGGACATCGGCAACGGCCAGAAGCGCGCCATCGACACGCAGGTCTACGACACCTTCGAGATCGACAGGATCGGCCGCGCCGCGTTCGAGCTGGCCCGCACCCGCAAGAAGCGCGTCACCTCCATGGAAAAGCGCAACGTCATGAAGTCGGGTGTTCTGTGGCGTGAGGTGATGGACGCGGC
>JBCDCF010000222.1:0-6165 GCA_039182345.1 Pseudomonadota bacterium | reverse complement strand
GATGCGGCAGGCGGCTCAATCCTGGCAGGCATGCTTGCGGCCACCGACAAGGACGGTGCCATTGCCGCCATCGGCAACGCGGCAGGGGTGGAACTGTCCACCACCGTCCTCCCCTTCATCCTGCGGGGTGTGACACTGACGGGGATTAACGCCGACAGCGACATGGACACGCGGCGGCGCATCTGGGGCCGTCTGGCAGGCGACCTCAAACCGGATCGCCTTGCTGACTTTGCCACCGTTGCCACCCTTGATGACCTGCCCGACATCCTGGCGCGCATGCTGGCCGGCACCACACGGGCGCGCACGGTCATTGCCTTTGCCGGCAACGCCGGCGCATGAGCGCACCGCGTTTTACATTTGCACTGATTGCCGACACCCACCTTAACCCTGAGGACGGTGTCAGCAGCTCGCCCTGGCGGTCCAACGCTCTGGCCAACCAGAGGGCGCGCTGGGCCGTGGCCGCCCTCAACGCCGATCGTCCCACCTTCGTCATCCACCTTGGCGACATGGTGCACCCGATCCCAGCCCAGCCTGGCTTTCTGCCGGCGGTGGAGCGTTTCGACGCCATCTTCGATAGGCTGGAGGCGCCGCTGCACCTTCTCCCAGGCAACCACGATATCGGCGACAAGCCTGGCGAGTGGATGCCCGCCCACACCGTCACCAACGCGGCGCTTGAGAGCTACACCAACGCCTTCGGTCCTTTGTGGCACAGTTTCGACCACGGCGACTGCCGCTTCATCCTCCACTGCAACCCCATTTGCGGTGCCGATCTCGACGCGGACAGCGAACAGTGGCGTTGGCTTGAAGCCTCGCTCGCCGAGGCGAAGGGTCGGCGCATCTTCTTCATGACTCACTATCCGCTGTTCCTCACCACCAGCGATGAGCCCGAACACTACGACAATCTGGCGCCCACCCCGCGCGCACAGCTCAAAACCCTCCTCTTGGCGCACGGCGTGGAGGCTATTTTTGCCGCCCACGTCCACACTCTCTTTCACACGCGCCTATCAGCGGATGATGGCGCGCCGTTCCAGCATGTGGCCCCGGCCCTGTCGGCACTGAGGCTGGACTACAGCCACCTCTTCGCCACCCCACCGCCGCCTGACGATGAGTTCGGCCGCAACGACAGTGCCAAGCTCGGCTACTATCTGGTGGACGTGTTTGACGAGGGCTACCGCATTCGCTTTCGCCGCAGCAATGGTGCCGTCCTTGACCGCTGGCCCCCGCACGAAGCCCCCGCCCCACTGGCCTCTTACACAGAGCCGTTGTCCGCCCGCCCCATCGGCGTCGACCTGCGCCAGGGTTGGGCGCAGCCTTTGGCAATCCCCTATACGGGCGTGGTGGATGAGTTTCGCCGCAAATACGTCCACAACGACTATCTGACGACGGCCCTCCAGGAGGCTGGCCTGCGTGACCTGCGCGTGCCCATCGATGATGTCCTCGACACGCCCACGCGCCGTCGTCTGGCCGAGCTTCACGCCCTCGGCCACCGCGTCCAGGTCTTCACCATAGACCCGCCTGATGAGAGGGCCGTCGAGGCGCTGACCACATCGCCGCAGGTCATCGACCGGCTGGAGATCATCGCCCGCCCGCACAGGCAGGCCGAGCGCGTCGCCGCATGGAGGACCGCGCTCGGTGGTGCGCCGATCACGCTCCTCGCCTCCCCCTTATGGACGTCTGCAGATGCCGCTCACTATGGGGCCAGCTACACGCACGGCATCCTCCACGGCTTTGCGCCCACCGACCATGACGCTATGGCAGATCATCTTGGAGATGCAGCCGACGGTGTGATGGTGAGGATCGGCCCAGACATGGACCCGGCCGATGCCATCGCCCAGCTGCCTCAGGCGGTTGACGGAGCGTTGGTGCTCTACGTCACCCTTACCGCGGCCAATCCTGCACACAGGGCAGACGATGATGCCGCCCAAAGCGCACGCGCCATCGGTGCGCTGAAGGCCGCAGGCGCCCTCCCGCAACGCCCCGTCGTCCTCTTCGACACGCTTCAGGATTTTGACCGCGGCTACTACCCGCGCAACGGCTTCTACGATGGCCGCTTCAACCCGCGCCCTCTGGCCCACGCGCTGTCGAAAGCCAACCTCGACCGCCTTTGAAGGGCGACCTCGTTGCCACAACAAAAAACGCCCCGCGCGACATCTCGCACGGGGCGTTTTTTAAAGAAGAGGCGCGCTTGTTAGGATGCGGCCGCTTGGGGCTTTGTCGGGGCAAGCACTTCCACGCTGCCGCCAGCTGCTTCAATGGCCGAGATGGCGGACTTGGAGGCCCCCCAAACGGACAGCTTCAACGGCGACGTCACCGCACCGTCGGACAGAACCCGCACACCGTCTTTGGCGCGGCGCAGAACCCCTGCCGACACCATCTCGGCCACCGTGATGGTCGCGCCGGCGTCCAGCTTGCCTGCGTCCACAGCCTGCTGAAGGCGGCCGACGGAGACGATGTTCAGGCGCTTTGCAAACGGGTTGTTAAAACCACGCTTGGGTAGGCGCATGTGGATGGGCATCTGCCCACCTTCATAGCCGTTGATGGCAACGCCCGAACGGGACTTTTGACCCTTAACACCGCGGCCGGCGGTCTTGCCGCGGCCGGACCCGATGCCACGGCCCAAACGCCGCTTGTTCTTGGTCGCGCCAGGATTATCGCGCAGATCGGAAAGCTTCATCTACTCCTCCACCACGCGCACCATGTGGCGCACCTTGTGGATCATCCCGCGCACGGCAGGGGTGTCCTCAAGCGTACGCCGGCGATGCATCTTGTTAAGGCCAAGACCGATTAAGGTCCGGCGCTGTTCGTCAGGGCGACGGCTTGGGGAGGCAATCTGCTCCACCGTCACCACGGGGCGGCCGGCTTCTTTGGCGGCAACGGCCCCTTTGGTTTCGCGATGGTCAGGCATTTACGCCTCCGCCATCTGGGTGTCGGCGGCCTCCGCCTCACCCTCGCCGGCCTCGGCCACGGGGGCCTCGTGCTCAGCTTCGCGGCGACGGGCCTGTAGTGCGGACACTTTCAGACCACGGCGGGCTGCCACCGAACGCGGCGAGTCCTGATCCTTCAGCGCCTCGAACGTGGCGCGGACCATGTTGTAAGGGTTGGACGAGCCCAGCGACTTCGCCACAACGTCCTGCACGCCAAGGGTCTCGAACACGGCGCGCATGGGGCCGCCTGCGATGATCCCGGTACCGGCAGGGGCGGCGCGCAAAAACACCTTGCCAGCGCCCCAGCGGCCGGCAACGTCATGGTGCAGCGTGCGGCCTTCACGCAAAGGCACGCGGATCAGGCCACGCTTGGCCGAATCGGTCGCCTTGCGGATGGCTTCAGGCACCTCACGCGCCTTGCCGTGACCAAAGCCCACACGGCCCTTCTGGTCGCCCACCACCACAAGGGCGGCAAAGCCGAAGCGCCGACCGCCTTTGACCACCTTCGCCACGCGATTGATGTGGACCAGCTTGTCGACGAACTCGTTGTCTTCATCGTCGCGATCGCGCCGGCGACCGCGCCCTCCGCCTCGGTGTTCTTCAGCCATTCTTCACCCTTTCCCGGCCGTTCGGTGTCCCGCGTACCGGGTCCTAAAAGTCCAGACCGCCTTCGCGCGCAGCATCAGCCAGCGCTTTGAGGCGGCCGTGATAAAGCCGGACGCCACGGTCGAAAATCACCTTGTCGACGCCGGCGGCCTTCGCACGCTCGGCAATCAAGGTGCCAACGCGGGCCGCAGCCGCGGTGTCGGCGCCTGTCTTCAACTCACCCTTCAGATCCTTCTCAAGGGTGGATGCGGCGGCCAGCGTGCGGCCGTTCGCATCATCAATCACCTGCGCATAGATGTTCTGCGAGGAGCGGAACACCGACAGGCGCGGCCGGCCATTGGCGGCCGCCTTCAGATGGCGGCGGACGCGGGCGCGGCGACGATCGGAGCGAATGCGTTCCCGGCTCACTTCTTCTTGCCTTCCTTGCGCACGATCACCTCGTCCGCATACTTGATGCCCTTGCCCTTGTAAGGCTCAGGCGGACGCCACTTGCGAATCTCGGCGGCCACCTGGCCCACGCGCTGCTTGTCGATCCCCGACACGACGATCTCGGTCGGCTTGGGGCACTTGATGTCGATGCCCTCGGGGATCGGGTACTTCACGTCGTGCGAGTAGCCGAGCGCAAGGGTCAGATCCTTGCCCTGGACAGCGGCACGATAGCCAACGCCGTTGATCTGAAGGGCTTTGGAAAAGCCATCCGTCACACCGGTCACAAGGTTTGCCACCATGGTGCGCGACAGGCCCCACATGGAGCGCGCCCGCGCCTCGTCATTCACCGGGTCGAGCTTCAGCCCGTCCTCGGTTTCCTTCACGGTCACGAGGTCCGGGATGGTGAAGGAGAGTTCCCCTTTGGGCCCCTTCACCGACACGGTCTGACCGTCGATCTTGGCCGTCACCCCTTTGGGGATCGGCACTGCCAGCTTACCAATTCGCGACATGGCCTGCCCCTAGAAGACTTGGCAGAGCACCTCGCCGCCGACATTCTCGTCGCGCGCCTGATGCTCACTCATGACGCCCTTGGACGTCGACAAAATGGAAATGCCAAGGCCGTCACGCACCCGCGGCAGTGTGCCCACGGACGAATAGACCCGGCGGCCCGGCTTCGACACGCGCTTGATCTCACGGATCACGGGCGAGCCGTCATAGTATTTCAGCTCGATGTCGATCTCAGAGCGACCGTTGTCGAACTGGGTCAGCGAGAAGCCGCGGATGTAGCCTTCCGTCTTCAAGACTTCCAGAACGTTGGCGCGCAGCTTCGAGCCGGGGGTGGAGACACGGCTCTTCTTGCGCATCTGCGCGTTGCGGATGCGCGTCAGCATATCCCCCAAGGGGTCCGTCACATTCATGCTTGCCCCCTTACCAGCTCGACTTCACAAGGCCGGGGACTTTGCCCGCAGACCCCAGTTCGCGCAGCGCAATACGGCTCATCTTGAGCTTGCGGTAGTACGCTTTGGGACGGCCCGTCACTTCGCACCGGTTCTTCACCCTGTTGGGGGCGGAGTTGCGCGGCAGTTCCGCCAGCTTCAGCTGCGCGGCGAAGCGCTCCTCCATGGGAAGCTCCTGATCGCGCGTGATCGCCTTCAGCTCGGCCCGTTTGGCGGCGTACTGGTCCACCATCCTCTGCCGCTTGGCGTTGTTTTCGATCTTGCCCTTCTTGGCCATGTCTCGCCCCTTACGTCCGGAACGGAAAGTTGAACAGACGCAGCAATTCGCGCGCCTCGTCATCCGTATCGGCAGTGGTCGTGACAATCACGTCCATGCCCCAGACTTGGTCTACCTGGTCGTAAACGATCTCCGGAAACACAAGATGCTCCTTGATTCCGCAGGCAAAGTTGCCGCGGCCATCGAAGCTCTTGGGGTTCAGCCCGCGAAAGTCCTTCACCCGCGGAAGGGCAATGGTCACGAACCGGTCCAGAAACTCGTACATGCGCGCCTGACGCAGCGTCACCTTGCAGCCAAGGGGCATGTTCTCACGCACCTTGAAGCCCGCGATGGAGTTTTTCGCACGCGTCACCACAGGCTGTTGACCTGCAATCAGCGCCAGATCCTTGACGGCCGACTGCACCTTGCGCGTGTCGCCCACCGCCTCGCCGACGCCCATGTTGATGACCACCTTATCAAGGCGCGGCACCTGCATGATGTTCTTGTACCCGAACTTCTCACGAAGACCCGGAACAACCTTGTCCCTGTAAAGGGTCTTGAAGCGCGGCTCGTAGCCTTCCGGCAGCGCGTTTGCGGGGGCCTCGGGGGCGTCCATCACATCAGCCATCGATCGCCTCCCCTGAGCGCTTGGCAAAGCGAACCTTGTTGCCAGCATCGTCCTTGCGGAACCCCACGCGGGTGGGCTTGCCGTCCTTGGGATCGGCGAGCGCGATGTTGGACAGATGAATGGGCGCAGCCTTGGAAATGATGCCGCCCTCCTGCTGCGCCGACTGGCGCTGGTGGCGCATCACGGTGTTGACACCCTGCACAAGCGCACGGTTTTCCTTAGGGATCATCCTAAGGACTTCGCCGGTGCGGCCTTTGTCGCGTCCGGACAGCACCACGACGGTGTCGCCCTTTTTGATTTTCGCGGCCATTACAACACCTCCGGCGCGAGCGAGATGATCTTCATGTGGTTCGACTGGCGAAGCTC
>JBCDCF010000221.1:0-6180 GCA_039182345.1 Pseudomonadota bacterium | reverse complement strand
ATTGGGGTTGCCTGCGGGCGCGTCCTTGTCCCGCGCCAGTTCCAGGCGGATGCGTGTCAGCATAACGGTGTCCTTCCCATTGATTATCCCTCGGCCGCCCGCAGCGACGGCGCCAAAACCGGCTTGACGGTGATCTTGCTTCTCAGCGCTTCGGCATCGGCCACATGGCAAAGCTCTGTCCCCGGGGTGAGGAGCGCTGCAGTGCCAGCGGCGGCCCCTTCAAGCGCTGCGGTCGCAAGGTCGTCCCCGCGCACCAGCGCGGCAACAAGCGCACCCACCATGGAATCGCCGGCGCCGACCGCGCTCACAAGCGTCACGGGCGGCACTGTGAAATGGACCGCCTCGTCCTCGGTGATGAGGAGCGCGCCATCCTCCCCAAGCGACACGAGGACGTTGGCGCTCACCCCTTCAGCGCGCAGGGTTTTGGCAAAGGCAATCTGATCGTCCCACGTGGGCAGCGGTCTGCCGGCGATGGTCTCAAGCTCGCGCAGGTTGGGCTTGATGAGGCTGGCCCCGTGGCACTGGGTCAAAACCTCGCGCGGGCCGTCCACAATCAGCGTCGCGCCGATCTTGGCGGCATGTTCGCCCACGGATTTGAGGAATGTGGGCGACAGCCCGGGCGGAAAGCTGCCGCTGACCACGATGATCTGCGGCGCAGAATGAAGGTTGGAAAGGGCCGACAACATTGCCGCCTCTTCCGCCTCCGAAAGGGTGGGACCTGGCAGGACGAAGCGGAACTGCTCACCCGTTTCATGGTCGGTGACGGTGAAGCTCTCGCGCGTTTCCCCTTTGATGGGCACAGGCAGTGTGGGGATCGCCTCGGACGCAAGGCTTTCGGCGACCCTTGCGCCCGACACCCCGCCCGACGGGAACAGGGCGAGCGCATTGCCGCCAAAGCGCCTGGCAACGCGCGCAACGTTGATGCCGCCGCCCCCGGCCTGGGCGCTCGGCGTCTCGCAACGCACTTTGATGGTGGGCCGCACGGCCGGCGCTGCGGTCGACACGTCAAGCGCGGGATTGAGGGTCAAGGTGACGATGGCTGGCAAGGGGGACGTCCTTTGCGGCTCGGCAGGGCGCCGATGGCGCCACTTTGTCGTGTGAGATCGCTCGCGCTTTGACCGACGTCAAAGTCGCTGTTGTGATGCACGCACAATGCCGCTTGGCAAGCCTCAGCCGCCGGCTAAAGGGCTTGCAGCGCCCTGGTCCGCCCGCGCGCGACTGCCCGGACGCTCAAGAGGGCTAGGAGCGTGTTGTGATGGCGTGGGCCGATGGGTGGGGGGTGGCGAAGGTCTCGTCCGCAGCCTCATGGCCGAGCGTATGGGTGGGAACGCGTGTTGCCAGATACTCCCGCACGGCATTGTCGATGAAGGTGGCCAGCGCCCTCACCTGTGCGTCCGTCCCCTCGCACTGGCTGATCTCGCGGAAAAGGGCAGCATCGGTTGCCATGCGGTGACCGATGAAGCGGCTCATCTCCGCGGTGAGCGGCTCGCCAGCACGCTCGCTGGCGCCTGTGATGGCCGTGGCAAGGCGGATGCCCAGTGTATCCCCCTTGCCGATCATATCTGAACCGTCTTGATGGTCTGCCGGCATGTCACTCCACTCCCTCGACGGTCAGCGTGTGGGCAATGCAATGCGGTATGCCCAACGCGCCAAGTCACCCACCTTCCGAAGCCAAGGCGGCAATAATCTGACCATTGGCGCGCGATGTCACGCCGGTTTTGTCCCTTACATGACGGCGGTGTGAAGCCGGCAATGGACCGCCACATCCTCGTCGCACGGAGCGCCTTGGGACATGAGGCGGCTAAAAAAATCCCAAAATCCCGCCTTATTGTACATAACTGTTCAAAGAGCGCGCTCAATCAAATCCTATTTTTATGCGCGAATGCAATTTCAGGTATATCGCTTATACGTGGTGATACGGACTCGGCGCTGCGGCCAGAGCCAAACTCGGACGGCATTGGGTCTGAGCGCGAACGCAAACAGCCACGCCTCAAGGCCGGTCCCGGTGCTTGACGCCGCCGCTTCGGCCTGAGACGAGACGCAGATGGCCATCGCGGCGCTCGACCAAGGCACCACCTCCACCCGCGCCCTCCGGCTTGAGGATGATGGGCGTGCGCACGTGGTGCATGTGGCCACCCACCGTCAGATGTATCCGGCCCCCGGCTGGGTGGAGCATGACCCCGAAGAGTTGATGGCCGCGCTGGTGGCCTGTGCGGAGGCTGCCCGCGACGTCGACGCCATCGGCCTCGACAATCAAGGTGAGAGCTGCCTTGCGTGGAACCGGGCGACGGGCGAGGCCATCTCCCCCGTCATCGTCTGGCAGGATTCGCGCACAGAACCGGTGATCGCAAGGCTGAAGGCCGAAGGCGCCGAGCCGATGGTGCTTGAGCGCGCGGGCCTGCCCCTCGACGCCTACTTTTCCGCCACCAAGCTTGCCTGGATTGTCCAGAACATTCCCGCAGCCAAGGCGCTCCTGGATAAAGGCGATCTATGCCTTGGCACCACCGACGCCTTCTTCCTCCAGCGCCTGACGGGACGGGCGGTGACCGACATCACCACAGCCTCCCGCACCGCCTTGATGAACATTCGCACAGGCGCTTGGGATGAGGCGCTCTGCGACCTCTTCGGCGTTCCGATGGAGGCGCTCCCGCCCATCGTCCCCACCACAGGCGATTTTGGCGCAGTGTCTGTGGGCGGGCGCGCCATTCCCATGGTCGCCGCTATCGTGGATCAGCAAGCAGCTCTTTATGGCCACGGCTGCCGCACCGCAGGGGACACGAAAATCACCGTCGGCACAGGCGCATTCGTGCTGATGGTCACAGGCGCCACGGTGGAAACTGCGCCCGACCAAGGCCTCCTTCCCACCGTTGCCTGGCAAAAGGCAGGTGAAGCGCCCGTCTACGCCCTTGACGGCGGGGTCTATGCGGCCGCTGCGGCGGTGAACTGGGCGCGTTCGCTTGGGCTCTTTTCCAGCTTCGATGAGATCAATCAGTTCGCCGCACCGCCGGCCCTCTCCCGCGGGATTGCCTTCGTGCCCGCTTTGTCGGGTCTTGCCTGCCCCCATTGGCGGCGGGACGCACGCGGGGTTTTCCTGGGCCTTTCGCTGGAAACCACCCGGCAGGACATGATGCAGGCCCTCCTTGAGGGCATTGCGTTTCGCTGCGCTGAAGTGGTGGGCGCCATGAGTGCGCGCATTGCCTCGAAAGGGCCTGTGTCGGTGGACGGTGGGCTCGCCAACAACCCCTACTTTTGCCAGGTGCTGGCCGATGCCATGGGGCGCGCCGTCGACATCCCCGAAGGTGGCGAGTTGACTGCTCTCGGCACCGCTGCCCTTGCCGCCGAGGCGATGGGCAAAGCGCCCCAACTGCGCCTTGCCCGCAGGCATGTTGCACCCGGAAGCGACCTGACCGCGCTGCGCCCGCGCTTTGCTGCTGCCGTGGACGCCTCCATCGCCTGGGGCGCTGGCGATCAGGCGACGATGGGCAGAACCGATGTTGTGTAGCGCAGGCTGAGCGTGCGCCCGTCCGGGGCTGCAAGCTCGGCACGGAAATGGGGTGAAGCCTTCACGCCCCCCAAAGTGGGCACGGTGCCGCAGAAGATGACCGTCCCGTCGTCGAGACCGCCCAGGGTACGGCGCACGCCCTCAACCAGTTTTGGCAAGGGGAGGATGCCGGCAAGGGTGCCGTTCTGGTAAGGCGACCAGTCCGCCCCGTCGTCACTGACGAAGGCGCGAAGGGCAAGGTCATCGCTGGCACCCACACCGTCCAGCCGCCACGCGGTGGAGGCCACGGGCTTTGCGGCAATCTGCTTGGAGAGCGCCACCGAATGGGCTTCCAAAGCCCTGTCGGTGTGGTCCGAGCCCACCGTCATCAAAAGGCCTTCAGGGGTTTGCACGAGGACGGGCTCGGCCTCGCCGCTGGTCTCCTCGCCCACCGTTTGGATGGTCTCGGCCTGGGTTAGCTGCGATGCGGCGACGCGGTAGTAAAGGGGCACGCTGGAGGGCCTTGCAACGCCGATGGCGGCAAGCTCCTCGATGTGGTGTTCCACGGCGGCGGGGTCGCGCCCCGTCCAGCCGCAAATCACCAGCGTGCGGGGACGCACGGTGATTGCACGCCCGTCAACGTCGAATGTCAGCATACTATCAGCGCTTGCCGATGGCAGAGAGGCGAAGCCCTGTGGTGATGGCTTCAGGATCTACCTCGACGTGGAGGATGGCAGGCTTGCCTGAGGCAACGGCCGCATCGAACGCAGGAGCGAACGCGTCGGTTTCGCGCACCCGTGCACCGAAGCCGCCATAGCTTTCCGCCCAGGCGGCAAAGTCGGGGTTTTGCAGGGCAGTGGCGCTGGGCCGGCCGGGAAAATCCCTCTCCTGGTGCATTCTGATGGTGCCGTACATGCCGTTGTCACAGACAATCACCACCACTGCGGCGCCTGCCTGGGCGGCGGTGGCAAACTCCTGACAGGTCATCTGGAAGCAGCCGTCCCCCGCGAACGCCACGACAGTACGCTCAGGATGGCGCAGCTTGGCCGCAATGGCGGCAGGCAACCCATAGCCCATGGAGCCCGAGGTGGGCGCCAATTGGGTGCGATAGGTGCGGAACGGATAGTAACGGTGCACCCAGCCCGAATAGTTGCCGGCGCCGTTGGTGATGATCGCATCCTCACCCAGCACGGCGCCAAGGTGGGAGACGATGGCCTCAAGCTTGACGGGCCCTGGCGTTTCCTTAGGCGTGCGCCAGGCAAGGAAGGCTTCGCGCGCCTCACGCCGCCAGTCGGCCCACACAGGCGGCCCTGCAAGGCGCTTCTGCCAGGCTTCATCCAGCGCTTTAAGGAAGGGGGTCGCTGCACTCACCACGGCAATGTCGGGCCGGTAGACGTGGCCCAATGCATCGGCGGAGGGGTGAACGTGGATGAGGGTTTGTTGGGGGTCGGGGACGGCAAGGAGGGTGTAGCCCTGTGTCGTCATCTCCCCCAGGCGAGCGCCCACCACGAGGAGGAGGTCCGCCTCCTTCACCCGCTTGGCAAGGTCGGGGGCGATGGCAACACCCATATCGCCGATGGCTTGGGGGGCGCGGCTGTCCATATAGTCCTGGCAGCGCAGGCTGACGGCCACAGGCACATCGGCCGCGGCGGCAAAACTTTTAAGGTGCTCTGACGCCTCTTGCGACCAGCCAGGACCGCCGGCAATCAGCAACGGCCGTTTGGCAGCGTCGAGGGCGGCCACCACCTCATCCACCATCGCATCGGACGGGGCGGCGAAGGCGGGGGTGGCCGCAGCAGCGTCCGCTATGTCCGCGCGCGCCGACAACATGGTTTCGGGCAAGGCCAGAACCACGGGCCCCGGCCGGCCGGAGCGGGCCAGGTGGAAGGCGTGGCTCACATATTCGGGGATCCGCTCAACCGATTCGATTTCCGCCGACCACTTGGCGAGAGGGGCGAACATGCGCCGATAGTCCACCTCCTGGAAGGCTTCGCGGTCGCGCATATCAAGGCCCACCTGGCCGATGAACAGCACCATCGGCGTTGAGTCCTGCATGGCCACATGAACGCCCGAGGAGGCGTTGGTGGCGCCCGGCCCGCGGGTGACGAAGGCAACGCCTGGCGCACCTGTCAGCTTGCCGTCGGCCTCAGCCATCATCGCCGCACCGCCTTCCTGGCGGCAGGTGACAACGTCAATCCCGCTGTCGTGCAGACCGTCGAGGGCGGCAAGGAAGCTCTCGCCGGGAACGGTAAAGACCCTTTCCACCCCCTGGATCTTCAACTGATCCACCAGGATCTGGCCACCGTGACGGGTGGAAAGGGGGGCACTCATTCAGCAGCCTCGGCGTGTTGGATGGCAAGGCCCGGCGCCGCCTGTGCGTTCACCGGCCGGCCGAAGGCAGGGCCGACGGCATAACGCGCGCCAAGGGCATGGAGGTCGTTGGCCTCGGCAAGGTCCATGACGCCGCCCACCATCACCCGCGCCTCCAGAGAGATGGCAAGGTTGAACAGCGCCGAGAGCATCTTGGCGTGCTTGGTGCCGGCGCCGCCAGCGGTCAAGCGCTCGTCGAACCGGATCCCGTCCACATTGAGGTTGTCGAGGTTGGGAAGGGCGGAGGTGCGGCGGGCAAAGTCGGTCAGCCACACGCTCGCCCCCACCTCGCGCAGGCGGGTGATGAGCTGGGAGGCAAACTCGGGATT
>JBCDCF010000220.1:0-6193 GCA_039182345.1 Pseudomonadota bacterium | reverse complement strand
GGTGCCGATCTTCGCCACGGGGTTGAAGGATCCCGTGGCGAGCGCTGTGGTGCGGGCACTGTTGCGTGAGGCTGACGCGGGCGTCGTTCTCACGCCGATGGGCTTTTCCGCTGGTGGCGAGGGCAACGCGCTCGACGATGGCGGGCGCGTGGTGCTTGAGGCCGTCCAGTCCCTTGCCGCACGAGAGGATTGGGACGAGACAACCAGCGGGCTCGGCGTGCGCGACCTTGCCATGCACGTGGTGACGCCTGAGTTCGACGGGCGCATCATGACCCGCGCCTTCGCCTTCAAGGAGCGTGGGGCGCGCGATCCGTTAACGGGAGCCTTCCCCGTCCACGTCGCGCCGGAACCGTCGCGCGTTGCCTTCGTGTCCGCCCTTGCCGCTGCCCATGCGCGGTTGCGGCTGACACCTTCCGAAGACAAGCGCGTCGCGTTGATCCTTGCCAACTATCCCGGCCGCGATGGCCGCATTGCCAACGGCGTCGGGCTCGATACGCCGGCCTCCACCATCAACCTTCTGAAGGCGATGGCGGCCGACGGCTACAGGGTTGCCGGCCACCCCCAAAGCTCGGCGGCGTTGATGGAGGCCCTCATTGCCGCGCGGCGCGCCCCCCCAGCCCGCCTCAGCCTTCAAGACTACGAGGCTTGGTTTGCCACTCTGCCGGAGGGTGCGCAGGAGGCGGTGAGCGCACAGTGGGGGCCAGCGGGCGATGACCCAACCCTTATCGAAGGGGCGTTTGCCATCGCAGCACTTCGGTTCGGCAACGCTTTGGTGGCGATACAGCCGGCACGCGGCTACGAGAGAGACATCAAGGCCACCTATCACGACCCTGCCCTCGTCCCCACCCACGCCTACCTCGCGTTCTACCTTTATGTGCGCGAGGCGTTTGGCGCGCACGCAGCCATCCACGTGGGCAAGCACGGCAACATGGAGTGGCTTCCAGGCAAGGCGACGGCGCTTTCGGACGGCTGTTGGCCGGAGATCGCGTTCGGCGCCCTCCCCCATCTCTACCCCTTCATCGTCAACGACCCTGGGGAGGGGACACAGGCCAAGCGAAGGGCACAGGCGGTGATTGTCGATCACCTGACCCCTCCTATGACGACCGCCGACAGCCACGGCATTGCCCTCTCGCTGGAGCCGATGATTGACGAGTACGCCCTTGCCCGCACCGTCGATCCGAAACGGGCCGAGCGCCTTGCGGTCGACATTGTGGATGTGGCCGAACGCTCTGGCCTGTGTGAAGACCTTGCCCTTGCCTCCGGTGAGGAGACGGACGCCATCGTCGCTGCCCTCGATGCGCACCTTTGCGACCTCAAGGAACTCCAAATCCGCGACGGTCTGCACATTCTGGGCGAAAGCCCCGCGGGCGAACAGCGGCGCGACACGCTGGCCTCAATCCTGCGCGCCCCACGGGGCACGGCGCCAGAAGATGCCTCCATCCTGCGCGCGGTGGCGGCCGACTTCGGCTGCGATTTCGACCCCCTCGACGCTGATCTGGCCGCCCCATGGGACGGCCCGCGACCCACAGCGCTCGATGGCATGTCGGCCCCCTGGCGAACGGCCGGCGACACGGTGGAACGGCTGCAAGCCTTCGTCACCGCCCTTTTGGAAGGGACTGCCAAGCCCGGCCCCAAGGCACGAGCGGTGCTGGAGGCGGCGGAGGCCATCGGCACATCGCTCGATGCGTCGGGAGCGCGGGAGATTGCCGCCGCCATGGGGGGGCTGAGAGGCACCTTCACGCCGCCTGGACCATCGGGAGCGCCCACGCGGGGCCGGCCTGACGTGCTGCCGACGGGGCGCAACTTCTTCGCCGTCGACATCAGGGGCATTCCAACACCCACCGCCTGGCAGATTGGCGCTGCTGCCGCAGAACGGGTGGTGGACCGCTACGTCATGGAGGAAGGGGAGTGGCCGCGTGCCATTGTGCTGACCTGCTGGGGCACAGCCAACATGCGCACTGGCGGGGACGACATTGCCCAGGCCCTTGCCCTCATCGGCGCTGAGCCCGTGTGGGATGGCGCACGGCTGACGGGATTTTCCGAGCGCACACTTGGGGCCATGGGCCGGCCGCGGGTGGACGTGACCTTGCGCGTGTCAGGCTTCTTCCGGGATGCGTTTCCCGAACAGATCCTGTTGTTCGACAGTGCCGCACGCGCCGTCGCAGCCCGTGATGAGCCTGACGATCAGAACCCTTTGCGCGCACGCTTTACAAACTCCGATGGTGGCGACATCTCCGTCTTCGGCGCCATGCCAGGGGCCTATGGCGCGGGCCTGCAAGCGCTGATCGACACAGGAAGCTGGCAGAACCGAAGCGACCTTGCAGAAGCCTTCATCGCCTGGGGCCGCTACGGCTACGGCAAAGGTCGCACCGGGGAGACCGCGGAAGGGCCGCTGCGCGCCCGCCTTGCCGGCATCGACGCCGTCGTCCAGGCCCAGGACAACCGAGAACACGACATCTTGGACAGTGACGACTACTACCAGTTCGAGGGTGGTCTTGCCGCCGCCGTGGAGGCCGCTCGGGGCCGCGCGCCCGTCAGCCTTCATGTGGACACGAGCCGTGCGGAGCGCCCTGTCGCCAGAACCTTGAAGGAAGAGATCGCCCGTGTGGTCCGTGCCCGCGCCGCCAACCCCAAATGGATCAAAGGGGTGATGCGCCACGGCTATAAAGGCGCGTTCGAGATGGCGGCAACGCTCGACTATCTGTTTGCCTTCGCCGCCACCACCAACGCCGTCGCCGACCACCACTTCGACCAGCTTTATGACGCCTACCTTGAGGACGAGGCTGTGGCCGATTTTATCGCCGAGGCCAACCACCCCGCCCTGCAGGATATGGTTGCACGGTTCCGCGAGGCGATGGACCGTGGTCTATGGGCGCCGCGCAAAAACAGCGTCCATGCCCGTCTCGACCAACTCGCCCGCTGTGAGGAAAGCTGATGACCGCCGACATCGATGCCCGTCACGCCGAAAAGATGCGCAAGAAGAAGGCCGCGCGCGACAAGATCCTTGCCAGCAAGACCATCGAGAAGGGCCTCTTGATTGTCCACACAGGCAAGGGCAAAGGCAAATCCACAGCAGCCTTCGGGATGGTGATGCGCGCCGTCGGGCACGGCATGAAGGTGGGCGTCGTGCAGTTTATCAAAGGGCGAATCGAGACCGGCGAGAAGGCTGTGCTGGACCGGTTTGGCGATCAGGTCACCGTGCACAGGATGGGCGAAGGCTTCACCTGGGAAACCCAGGACCGTCAGCGCGACATTGCCGCCGCCAAAGCCGCCTGGGAGGTCGCCAAGACCATGATTGCCTCAGGCGCCCATCAGATGGTGCTGCTGGACGAACTCAACATCGTCCTGCGCTACGACTATCTGGACGTGGAAGAGGTTGCCGACTTCCTCAAAAATGGGAAACCTGATGACGTCCACGTGATCATCACAGGGCGCAACGCCAAGGACGAGTTGATCGAAATTGCCGACCTCGTCACAGAGATGACGATGGTCAAACACCCTTTCCGGTCAGGCGTTAAGCCCCAAAAGGGCATCGAGTTTTAAGGCAGAGGCTGCCAGCCGTGCGCAGCGCCGTGCGGCCGCCCGTCATCGTCCCGTCGTGGCCGGGCGTGCGAACCTGAACGGTATCCTGACTTTGCGTTCAGCCACCGGTCAGGAAGGTTGCAGGAAAGTGCCACCATCAATCCCCGCCCATCCGGGCACTTGAGCGCAATTCATCCTGTGGGCCACGGCCCTCCAGCGACAATCAGCGGCAAGACATGAAGGGATGATGGCTTCGGCCGTCGCGCTGCCGCCATGGGTGGTGCCGGCCGGTTCAGGGAGGCGTCAATCTTGTGACCTGCATCACTTTTGTCCCGCGTACGCCATCACATCTGCGGCTTATCGCCAAAGGAGAGGTCTGCGTGCCGACACATGAGATGACGAGCCGGGCCAGCGCAGGTCTGGTCCTTGAAGAACGCGTTGTCGACGGTCACGATCGCACCCTTGTCCATCTGCTTTTGAAGAACCCGAGCCCCGATCCTGTGGACGACTGGCATGTGGACCTGTCGACCCCCGACTATGTGGTGGGTGTGTTCGGCGGCGCGTTGCGCGCGCTCGGCTCCAATACCTACAAACTCTGCCCCGACCGCTGGACCGGACAGATCGCCCCTGGCGGCGAGATCGAAGTGGGGCTTGTGCTGGTGAAATCGTGCGGATTGGCGCCGCCCGCGCAACAGCCCGATACCGCATCGTCCGCGGGCCAGGCGGCCGCCGCCTGACCCTTCGCATGCCCGAATGCTAAAGGGCGACGGCCTGACCGTCTTTGCGGGGATCGGACCCCGCCTCATAGATCTGACCCTTCTTCAGAATGCCCTGCGCACCGCCGAAGCCGAAAGCAACGCCTGGCGCATCGAACACCAGCGCATGGCCCATGTCGCGCAGGGCGTTGGCGATTGTGTCACTCACCTGGCGTTCCATCGCCACCGTGCCGTCGGGCAGTGCGCGAAAACGCGGCGCATCGATGGCCGTCTGCACGCTCTGCCCATAGCGCAAAGTGCGGGTGACGAGCTGTGTGTGGCCCTGGGCCTGGATCGGCCCGCCCATCACGCCAAAGGCCATCAAAGGGTCGCCGCCGCGGGTGGCAAAACCTGGAATGATGGTGTGGAAGGGACGTTTGCGCGGCCCCACCCTGTTGGGACTGGCAGGATCGAGGGAGAAGGCCGCGCCTCTGTTTTGCAGGCTGATCCCGAACTTCTCCACCACAACGCCTGAACCAAACCCGTCGAAGTTGGATTGAATGAAGGAGACCATCATCCCGTCGGCATCGGCCGTGGAGAGGTAGACGGTGCCCCCCGCAGGCGGCTTGCCTGGTGCAAACGTGCTTGCCCTGGTCCTGTCTACCAGCTTGGCGCGTTCGGTGAGATAGTCGTCGGCCAGCATCGCGGACTGGGGGATGCGCATGGCATCAATGTCCGCCACTTCCTCATAAAGGTCGGCCAGCGCAAGCTTCACCGCCTCGATCTGAAGGTGGATGCTGAGCGGATCGTCAGGATCGTCAGGCATATCCAGGCGCTCTAGGATGCCAAGGGCCATCAGCGCCCCGATCCCCTGCCCGTTCGGCGGAATCTCATGGATGGTGGCGCCACACGCATCCACCTGAATGGGCTCTACCCAGTCGGCACGGTGCTCGGCAAGGTCGGCGTGGCTCATGGCCCCGCCGGCAGCCTTGGAGGCTGCGACAATGGCGTCGGCGATGGCCCCTTCGTAAAACGCCTTGCCGCCGGTTTCGCCGATCAATTCCAGCGCATCGGCGGCGGCGGGCATGGTAAACACCTCACCTGGCTGTGGCGCTCGGCCGTTCGCCAAGAAGGTGGCCGAAAAGCTTGGCGAGGGGGCCAAAAGCGGCTCCTGCCGTGCCCAGGAGGCGGCCGTGACGGGACCCACACCATAGCCGTTGCGCGCATTGGCGGCGGCAGGGGCCAACAGCCTGCTCAAAGGCAGGCGCCCGAACCGCTCCGACAGTGCAGCCCAGGCCGACACCGCGCCAGGGACGGTCACAGTGTCCCACCCGCGCTGGGGCATGGTGTCCTGGCCTTTGAAGCGCTCAGGCGTCCAACCGGCGGGGGACCGGCCCGAGGCATTGAGGCCGTGGAGGGCTGCGCCATCCCACACCAGCGCGAAGGCGTCGGAGCCGAGGCCATTGCTTGTGGGCTCGGTGATGGTCAGACAGGCGGCCGTTGCAATGGCCGCATCGACGGCATTGCCCCCGTCCGCCATCACGTTCAGACCGACGGAGGCAGCAAGGGGTTCGGACGTTGCCACCGCGGCGCGTCCATAGACACTGGAGCGGATGGAGGGGTAGTGATCGCGTGGCCACACCGTCATCTCAAAGTCACCACCTTGGCCATGACTTGCGACATGACTGCCATTTGCACACATTTCACCCGTCTTCGACGCGATTTGGACGTTGACAAGAAGAACTTCTCCTTTAGCTAACCTCTATGAGCTGATAAGGCCCAAAACCCGCAGTCCGGTTTTGCCCAGATGGCAAGCCCCGCTGCCCAACATGAGACAGTCTCACCATTTCGGATCCGATGTTCAATGAACTCGGCCTGAGCTCGAAGGTTCTTACCGCGATCGAGCAGGCCGGCTATACCACACCGACGCCCATTCAGGCGGCGGCCATACCCCATGCGCTGGAGCGCAAGGACGT
>JBCDCF010000219.1:0-6200 GCA_039182345.1 Pseudomonadota bacterium | reverse complement strand
CGTCGAAGATAGCGCCGTGAAAGTGGGGGGAGCCGATCCGTTCGCGCGCCTCATCCGCCTCCAGGAAGCGCACCTTTGCGCCCGCCTTGGCCCAGGCTGCACAACGGGCCTTCAAGCCCTCCACAAGGGATTTGCCATGGGAAGGGTTCAGCCAACCCGCCTGCACACCGTCACAGGCGATGGCGTGCCGTTCGACCAGGGCAAACACACTGTCAGCGCCCCTCGCGATCATCCCCACCAGACCTTTGCCGTGGCTGCCGAGGCGGGCGATGGCATCATCAGGCGACAGGCGCGGCAGGCTTGGCACCACAAGCCCGCCATTGCGGCCCGATGCGCCCGAGCCAATCCTGCCGGCCTCAACAAGCGCCACCGAAACACCGGCCTCGGCAAGGTGCAGCGCCGTCACCGTGCCAAGAATGCCGCCGCCGATAATGGCAACGTCAACGGCGAGATCAGTGGTCAGGTGATGGGTGCGAAAGGTCTCTTTGGCGGTGGCCGTCCAGTGGCTTGCGGCAAGCGCATCAAGGGGCGGCACGAAGGGTCAGGGGCGCCTGCGAAGGGCCGTCACCTCAATCTCCACCTTCATCTCCTCAGTGGCAAAGCCGCAAATGATGGTGGTGTTGGTGGGGCGCGGCTCTGAAAAGCGTGTGCCAAGCTCGCGGGAGACAGGCTCCACATAGGCCCTGTCCGACAGGTAGACGCGCACACGCACCACATCGGCAAAGCTGGCATCGGCCTTCTTCAGCGTCTCTTCGATGGTGGCAAGACACTGGCGGGCCTGCTCGGTCGGATCCTCGGAGATGGTGCCTGCGGCGTGGTCGTAACCGGCAGTGCCTGAGACAAACACCCACTCCCCGTCGATCACGGCGCGGCTATAGCCTGCCATCTCCTCAAAGGGCGATCCTGTGGTGATGGCGGTGCGCGTCATAGGGGCTGATCCTTCAAAGTGGGGTCGAGGGGCTGGGTCGGCTCACGCCGTGGCGGGCTTTTTGGCAATGACGCTGGCAAACACGATGGCGCCATAAAAGGTGCCGTCTTCGGTGCGCCTCTGGGCTTCGGCTTTGAGGGCCTCGGCAAGGGCCGGGCTGCAGTCGCCCAGGCTGACGGCCATGTCCACACCGCGGGCGATGAAGGTGAGGAGATAGTCGGGCCGGTCGGTCTGAACGTAACCGTAGGCTTCGGTGGTGATGTCGGCAAAGCCAGCCCGTTTCACCATCGCCGGCATGCGGCGCATCACGTAAGGGTCGTGGACCAGGTGGCGCTGGATCAGCCGCACCGCCCCTTGCAAAGGGTCGTCCTCGTGAAGGGCGACGGTGATGGTGGCATAGTCGCCATCGAAGACCGCCAGCGAACCGCCTGGCCGCAGCACGCGATAGGCCTCCGCCAGCGCCCCGTCAGGATCGGGAAGGTGGGAGTAGACGGTGTTGGCAATCACCACGTCGGCGCTGCCATCCCCCTCCCCCGTGTTCAGCGCATCGCCTCGGGAGAAGCGAATCCCCTCGTGGTGGCCGTGACGCTGGCGCGCCTTTTCAAGGAGCCCTTCGGACGGGTCCACCCCCACAAAGACCCCGGGAGAGAGGTTCTTCATGATCAACGAAGAGACCGCGCCATTGCCACATCCCACCTCAAGCACCCGTGCCCCAAGCTTGGGGAGATGGCCCATGTAAGCGGCGCAGATCTTCTGCATGGCAGGTTCTGCCGCACGCGCATCCATGGAGCGGGCGATGGCGTCAATCACCGTGTCGGGCTGGGAGGCGATGGAAAGGTAGACGTCAGGCATAAAGTCCTCGCGCGGTGCCCCGGTGGGTCAATCCGCACCATCAACGAGGGGGCGCAGCATGGTGTGGGTCGCTTGAATGTCGGCGGCGATGGCCTGGCGCGCACCCTCCGCCTTTCCGGCGCGCAGGGCAACAAGGCAAGCAAGATGGTGGTCTGCGCCATTCTTGAAGGCCGCATCCTCAAGCCGCGGGCCGATGGCTTGGGACAGCATTCTAAGGTAGGGGCCGAACCGCAGCCACAGCGCTTCGATGAGGTCGTTCAACACCGCCGACCCTGCCGCACGGTAGATCAAAAAGTGCACGTCGCGGTTCAGCTTCAACAGCGTCTCAACACCCTCCTTGGGGGTGACGCTGCGATGGGCGTCGACCGCTGCCTCCACCGCCGCCAGAAGCGTTTCATCGGCGCGGCCGGCGGCACGGGCGGCGGCCAAAGGCTCGATGGCAAGGCGCGCCTCCATCAGATCGTCAAGGCGCGTGCGGGAGACGACGGGCACACGCAGGGAGCCATTGGTCATGGGCTCCAGTGCATTTTCAGCGGCGAGCTGGCGCAGCGCCTCGCGCACAGGCATGTGGCTGACGCCGAAGGATGCGGACAGTTGCGGGATGGTGAGCACCTGGCCGGGGTCGAAGCGCCCTGCCATCAACGTCTCGCGCAGCTGGGTGAAGACCTGATCGTGCACGGTGGGGCGGGTGCGGATGGTCTTCAAGTGGGCCGCATCCAGTCCCGTGGGCAGGGTCGGCGTTGCCATGGTCAGATCTCCCCCGAAGCGACCGCATGGCAGGCCACCCACCCACCGTCCTTCAGGGGAACGGCAGGGGGCCTTTGCTCGCGGCACAGGGCGCGCGCATGGGGGCAGCGCGGGTGGAAGGCGCAGCCCTCTGGCGGGTCGATGGGGTTGGGCACTTCGCCGGCCAGCGGCGCGCGCACGGTGCCGATGCTGGCAAGGGTGGGCACCGTGCCGATCAGCGCCTTGGTGTAAGGGTGCCGCGGTGCACTGAACAGGTGCGCGGCCCTCTGCAATTCCACAAGGCGGCCCAGGTACATGACGCCGACAATGTCGGCCATATGGTCCACCACCGCCAGATTGTGGCTGATGAACAAGGTGGTGAGGCCGCGCTCCCTTTGGAGGGTGCGCAAAAGATTCAGGATCTGCGCCTGGACCGACACGTCGAGGGCGGAGGTGGGTTCGTCCGCCACGAGCACGGTGGGGTGGCTTGCGATCGCCCGTGCAATGGCAATCCTCTGGCGTTGCCCTCCCGAAAAGGCGTGGGGGTAGAACTGGGCCTGGTCGGGCGACAGACCCACCGCGTCCAGTAGGTCGGCAACGCTCTGGCGCATCTGCCTACGGTCTTTGACGATGGCGAAGGAAAGCAAAGGGTCCCCCACCGCCTCTTCCACCGTCCAGCGCGGGTTGAGGCTGGCATAAGGGTCCTGGAAGATCATCTGGATGGCGCGACGGGCCGGTGCGTCAGGGTTACTGGCAAGGTCGATGGCACGGCCGTCGAAGGTCATGGTCCCGGCGGTCGGGGCAATCAGTCCCGCAATCATCCGCGCCAGGGTGGACTTGCCGCAGCCCGATTCCCCCACAAGCCCCACAGTTGCCCCTTTGGGGATCGCAAGGCTTACACCATCCACCGCTTTGACGATGCGCCGGCCTGTGCGCGACAGGGCGCGGGTGATCCATGGGGGCGACACGTCGAAGTGGCGGGTAAGGTCCTTCACCTCAAGGAGAGGGGCGCCGGCCGCACTCACGCCGCCATCTCCGCATGGCAGGCCACCACAACGCCCGAAGCCGTTGTGCCCGCTTGGGGCTGGATGCTTTCGCACACGTTAAGCTTGCGGGGGCAGCGCGGGTGAAAGGCACAGCCGCCAGGCCGCTCCCCTGCCCGCGGCATGGCCCCGCCAATCTGCGGCAAGGTTTCAAGCCCCGCGCCGATTTCTGGAATGGAGGCCACAAGGCCTGCGGTGTAAGGGTGGCGCGGCGCGGTCAGCACCTGGCGCACAGGCCCCATTTCCACAACCCGGCCCGCATACATGACCGCCACCTTGTCGGCGGCCTGGGCGATGACGCCCATGTCGTGGGTGATCAGCATCACGCCGGCGCCGATCTTGCGGGACAAGGAGAGCAACAGCTCGATGATCTGCGCCTGGATGGAGACATCAAGGGCGGTGGTGGGTTCATCGGCAATCAGAAGGTCGGGGTCGCCGGCAAGGGCAAGGGCAATCACAACGCGCTGACGCATGCCGCCTGAGAAGGCGTGGGGGTAGTGCCACAGCCGCTCCGACGCGCCAGGAATCCCCACCGCTTCCAGGAGCGCGATGGCCTTTTGCCGTGCCGCCGCCTCCGACAGGCCGGCATGGGTGCGGATGGTCTCCACCAGTTGCCGGCCGATGGTGAAGACAGGGTTCAGCGCCGTCAAAGGGTCCTGGAAGATGGTGCCGATGGCGCGGCCGCGAAGACGGCGCAACTGGGCTTCGGGCAAGGTGTCGATGCGCGCGCCTTTGAAGTGGATCGCCCCGCCGGTCTTGGCCAAAGGCGGCTCGAGGAGCCCCGTCACCGCAGCGCCTGTCATGGATTTGCCAGCACCCGATTCGCCGACGATGCCGAGGATTTCGCCGGCGCCGATGGTCATCGACACCTCCTCAAGGATGGGGACCGGCGGGTGGTCCATCAGCGAGACGGACAGGTTCTCCACCGCCAAGATGGGCGCTGTCACCGTGCAGCCCTCCGTTCAGGCAAGAGAGCGTAGCCGAACGCTGTCAGCGCCGTCAGCCCGGCAATGGCGACGGCAAACCCCGTTTCCGACCCCGACGCGAGCACCCCATAAACGGTCACCGCAAGCGCCCCTCCAAGGGTGGTGGCCAAGAGGCCAAGGCTTGCCGCGGTGGAGGCAATCTGCGGGAACGGCTCCAACATCAGAATCTGGCTGCCAGGCACGATCATCCCCATGGACGCCATGATCATGAAAAGGGCGGGCGCAATCAGGATGACCCCCGCCTCCAACACCCCGCAAAGGGCAAGAATCACCGCCGCGCCAAGGGCCGGCAGCAGGCCGAACGCCATGGTCTTCAAGGTGCCGAAGCGGCGCACGACGTTGGCGCCCACCAAGGCAAAACTTGCATAAGCAAGGAGGATTGCACCCTGGATGAGGCTGTAGTGAAGGGGTGACAGGCCCCACAGCCCCACAAAGATGAAGGGGCTGCCGGCCATCATCACCAAAAACAGGCCCGTGCTCGAGGCGCCGATCAACACCGTCGCCCGGTAGACCGGCGAGGCGGCAAGGGCCCAAAGATCGCGCGATAAGCTGCCCTCCCCCTTGGGACGAAGGGGCATTTTCGGCAACACGACAATGGCGACCAACAGCACCATCGCGGCAAAAATCCCAGCGCCCAGGAACGTTGTGCGCCACGCCACCCACTCCAGCGCAAGAGCGCCCACCACGGGGCTTGCGGCAGGGGCGATGGCCATGGAGGCACTGAGGAAGGCCATCATCTGCGGCGCTTTCTCAGCCGGCCACAGGGAGCGGATGGCAGCGCGGGCCGTCGTCACCCCTGCCACAGCGCCAAAGCCCAACAAGAACCGCGCCACCATCAGTTGGGAGAGGGAGGCCGCGCCAGCGCACATGAGGCAGGCAAGAACGAACAGCGCGCCTGTGGCCGCAAGGGTCCGCCGCCGCCCGATCCTGTCGCTGATGGGACCGTAGACCGCAAAGCCCAGACACGTGCCTACGAAGAAGATGGTGAGGGTGGCCTGCGCGCCGGCTTCGGACGCGCCGAACTCTGCCGCCACCTGGGGCAAGGCGGGCAGGTAGAGGAACGAGCCCACATAGCCTGCAATGGCAAGCGCACACAGGACCGGCATCAACGCGCGCGGCGGCGCAGCGGCGACCGCGGTCATTGGGGTTGGCGCGCATGGTCAGACCTCACTCCGCGGCCGCGCGTGCGCTCGACGCCTCTTTCATGGGAAGGCGGCACACATGGGGCCGGCCTGCCTGGAGGATCATCGACAGCCGCTCCCCTTGCCCATCCAGCAATGAAATGTCGTTGAACGGGTTGCCGTCGACGGCCACAAGGTCGGCCACAGCACCCACCGCAATGGTGCCGAGTTCGCCCGTCTTGTTGAGGATTTCAGCGTTGATGGATGTGGCGGAGCGCAAGATGTCGATGGGCTTTTGCACATGGGCGCGGATGACGAACTCGTGGGACTGGGCCTCTTCCATCTCGCCCATGAGGTCGGTGCCAAAGCCCATCTTCACGCCGGCGCGCTCGCAATGCTCAAGCATCTTGACGCCTGCATCGGTGACAAAGGCAAGCTTTTCAACAACGTAAGGGGACAGGCCGAGCTTTGCGCCGTCGCGCAGCGTCTTCTCGTAGCACACCAGCGTCGGCACCACGAAGGCATCGCGCTCGGCAACGAAGCG
>JBCDCF010000218.1:0-6214 GCA_039182345.1 Pseudomonadota bacterium | reverse complement strand
TTGGCGGCGTTCGGCCTACAGTTCGGCCACGGACTGGGGCTTGCGCTCCACGAGCGGCCCATCATCAGCCGCGCCGTCAGTCTCGACAATCCTATGGAGATCAAGACAGGCATGGTCTTCGCGCTGGAGACCTACTGCCCTGCCAGCGACGGCTATTCGGCCGCGCGCATTGAGGAAGAGGTGGTGGTCACCGACACGGGCTGCACCGTCATCACCCTCTTTCCTGCCGAAGAGCTTCCCATCTCGCACAGGTATTGAGACCGCTGATGGCGCGCGAACCCAGCAACACCGCAGATTATCTGCGGCTTTATACGCAAATGGTGAAGATCCGCACCTTCGAGGATCACGCCAACCAGCTCTACCTCTCCGCCAAGATGCCTGGCCTGACGCACATGTATTCAGGCCAGGAGGCCGTGGCGGTGGGGATCTGCGAGGCGCTGGAGACCACGGACCACATCACCTCCACCCACCGCGGCCACGGCCACTGTGTGGCCAAGGGCGCCGCCTTCAAGGAGATGTTCTGCGAGCTTTTGGGCAAGGCGGAAGGCTATTGCCGCGGCAAAGGCGGCTCCATGCACATTGCCGACCAGGACAACGGCAACCTTGGCGCCAACGCCATCGTCGGCGGTTCGGCAGGGATTGCCACCGGGGCGGCGTTGACGGCCAAGCGGCTTGGCACAGGCGCCGTCACGGTCTGCTTCTTCGGCGACGGCGCGGTGGGACAGGGGCTCCTCTACGAGGTGATGAACATGGCGGCCCTATGGTCGCTCCCCGTCATCTATGCGTGCGAGCACAACCGCTACGGCGAGTACACAAAGACCGAGGAAATGGCCGCAGGCTCCTTCTCCGCCCGCGCCGAAGCGTTCGGTATCGAAGCCTTCGAGGTGGATGGGCAGGACGTTCTGGCCGTCAACCGCTTGACCACGGAGCTTGTGCGGCGGGCCCGTGCGGGGGAGGGGCCGTTCTTCGTCACCCTCCACACCTATCGCTACCACGGCCACCATGTGGGCGACATCAACCGCACCTACTACCGCTCCAAGGACGAAGAGGCGGACTGGCGGGAGAACCGCGACCCCATCACCAATTTCGCCGCCCACCTTGAGGCTGAAAGGATTGCGAGCGCGGATGAACTCGCCGCCATCCGCGAGGCTGTCGCAAAGGAAGCCGCAGAGGCCGTCGCCTACGCTGAGGCCGCCGCCTACCCGCCCCAGCACGAGGTGGACAGCCACGTCTACCTCCACCGTTCGCAGGAGAGCGCCGGTGCGTGAGATCACACTGTCGAAGGCGGTGAACGAGGCCATCGCCGAGGAAATGCGCCGCGATCCCACCGTCATGCTCCTTGGCGAAGACGTTGCGGAGGCAGGCACCCCGTTCAAGGTCCTCTCGGGCCTTGTGGAGGAGTTTGGGCCCGAACGCGTGCTCGACACCCCCATCTCCGAGCCCGGTTTCACGGGGATTGCCGTCGGCGCCGCGATGACGGGGATGCGCCCCATCGTGGACCTCATGTTCGGCGACTTCCTGTTCCTCGTCATGGATCAGCTCTGCAACCAGGCCGCCAAGACCCATTACATGTCCGGCGGCAAGTTGAACGTGCCGATGGTCCTGCGCACCAACATGGGGGCGACGCGGCGCTCGGCCGCCCAGCACAGCCAGTCCCTCCACGCGCTCGTGGCCCACATCCCTGGCCTGAAGGTGGCAATGCCCTCGTCCGCCTATGAGGCGAAAGGGCTGATGAAGACCGCCATCAGGGACGACAACCCCGTCGTCATCTTCGAAGACAAGTTGATGTACCAGGACAAGGCGCCTGTGCCTGAAGAGGAATACCTCATCCCCTTCGGCGAGGCCCATGTGAAGCGGGCCGGCCGTCACATCACCCTCATTGCCACCTCGTCCATGGTGCAGGTGGCCGAAGCTGCCGCAGACACTTTGGCGGAGGAGGGGATCGAGGCGGAGGTGATTGACCCGCGCACCCTCGTCCCCCTCGATGAGGACACCCTTGTGGCATCGGTGAAGAAGACGAGCCGCGCCATCGTCATCGACGAAGGCCATCAAAGCTTTGGCGTGACGGGGGAAATTGCAAGCCGTGTGGCGCAAAAGGCGTTCTACCACCTGGATGCGCCCGTGATGCGCATGGGGGCGATGGATGTGCCCGTCCCCTTCTCCCCCGCCCTTGAAGACCTGACGGTCCCTGAGCCCGCGGGCGTTGCCGACCTTGCGCGGCGCATGGTGCGCGGCGAGGTGCAGTATGCCGCATGAGGTGATCATGCCGGCCCTTGGCATGGCCCAGGACACAGGCCTCATCGTCGCCTGGCTGAAGGATACCGGTGAGGAGGTATCCGCCACCGACCCTTTGATGGAGGTGGAGACCGACAAGGCCACCATGGAGGTGGAGGCCGGCGCGGACGGCACATTGATCGAACTGCGCGCGTCGGAAGGCGAGAACGTCCCCGTCGGCCATGTGGTCGCCGTCATCGCAGGGGCCGGCGAAGACGCAACGCCGGTGAAGGCAAGCACCGCCCCGCCCGAAGCACCTTCCGAGCCGACACCTGCTGCCCCGCCAGACGCTGCCCCCCCTTCGGCGGCGCCTGCAGCCGCCCCCGCGCCGGCGGCCCCAACGACCGCGGCCGCCGCGCCGGTGCGGCACGGGGAGCGCATTCTCGCCTCGCCAAAGGCACGGCGGCTGGCGGCGGAGGAGGGCCTCGACCTGATGCGCCTCAGGGAGGCCGGCCATGCCGAACCTTTCCATGTGGCCGATCTCGACGTCCTGCGCACCCTCAAAGCGCCCCAACACGCCGCCAGCACCGGCGCTGCGACGGCACACATCGACGCCTTGGTTCGGAGAGAAGCGTTCGAGGACTTTGTGGGCTTTGTGGGACAGACCGTCGCCTCACCGCGCCTTGCCGTTCTCGGCGCCTTCGCCGCGGCCGGCATGAGGGCAGGAGGCGCGGACACCGTGTCGGTGCGGGTCGAACAGGGGCAGCGCCACATCACCCTTGCCGACCCTGACCGCAAGCGCCTGTCGGCCCCTAAGGCGGTGGAGGACGGGGCGCCGACCCTTATTGTTAGGGACGTCAGTGCAACGCCCATCACCGGTCTTGCGTTGAGTGCTGAGGGGGCGCCAACCCTCACCGTGGCGCGCAAAGGCGAGGACCTTGCCATCGCGCTCCACTACAGGCCAGGCACCCTTGACGACGGCGCTGCGATTGCGGTGATCTCCGCCTTCGCCGAGCGGCTAGCACAGCCCCTGCGCCACCTCCTCTAACGCTGGAAAAGCGATGAACACCGACCTTTACATCGACGGCACCTTCCGCCCCGGCGCCGACGGCGAGCGCTTCGACGTTTATAATCCCGCCGACGAGAGCGTCATCGCCTCAGTTGCGTCCGCCACCATCAAGGACGCTGACGACGCCCTTGATGCCGCCGACGCCGCCTTTGCCGACTGGGCCGCCCGCTCCCCGCGCGAGCGCGCCGAAGTCCTGCGCAAAGCCTTCCAGATCATGACGGAAAACCGCGACAAGTTCGCCCGGCTGATCACCTTGGAAAACGGCAAGGCCAAGGGCGATGCCACCGGGGAGGCCACCTACGCCACAGAATTCTTCCGCTGGTTCGCCGAAGAGGCCGTGCGCGCCGATGGGATGGTGACGCGCGCGCCTGCCTCCGGCGCGCGCATCCTGGTCCACCAGAAGCCCGCCGGCATTGCCGTCCTCGTCACCCCCTGGAACTTCCCCGCTGCCATGGGCACGCGCAAGATTGCGCCTGCGCTGGCCGCCGGCTGCCCCGTCATCATCAAGCCTGCGTCCGAAACGCCTTTGACGATGCTTGCCCTCATGCCCCTTCTTGAAGAGGCGGGCGTGCCCAAAGGCGTTGTCAACGTTCTGCCGTCGAAGAAGACCGGCGCCATCGTCGACCACATGATGCACGACCCGAGGGTGCGGGTGATCTCCTTCACGGGCTCCACAGCCGTTGGTCGCACGTTGTTGAAATCGGCCGCCGATCAGGTCCTGAAGCCCGCCATGGAGCTTGGCGGCAATGCGCCCGTCCTCGTCCTGAAGGACGCCGACATCGAGACGGCCGTGGAAGGGTCCATGCTCGCCAAGATGCGCAACATCGGCGAAGCTTGCACCGCGGCGAACCGTTTCTACGTCCATTCTTCCGTCGCCGAACACTTTACGAGCCGCCTGTCGGAGCGCATGGGGGCGTTGAAGATCGGCAACGGCCTTGAAGACGGTGTCGACGTCGGCCCCCTCGTCAACGCCGAAACGCGGGACAAGGTGGCCCATTTCGTGGACGACGCAGTGGGCAAAGGGGCGGAGCTGCGCCTCGGCGGCCAGCGCCTCAACGGGCCGGGCTTTTTCTATCCGCCCACCGTCCTCTTCAACGTGCCTGACAATGCTGAATGCTTGGATGACGAGATTTTTGGCCCCGTTGCCGCCATCCAAACCTTCGATGACGAAGGCGAAGCGGTCGCCAAGGCCAACGCCACCGAATACGGCCTCGTCGCCTACGTCTTCACCGAGGACATGAAGCGCGGCCTCAATGTGTGCGAGCGGCTCGACTTCGGCATGGTGGGCCTCAACCGCGGGCTCGTGTCGGACCCTGCCGCACCCTTCGGCGGCACCAAGCAGTCGGGGCTTGGCCGGGAAGGCGGGCATGAGGGAATGCTTGAGTTCATGGAGTCCCAGTACATCTCGGTGAACTGGTAGTGCCTGCCGTCGCAAGCCCCTCCGTGCGCAAGGATGCCGCCGACCGCGGCATCGACCTTGAGGCGTTGGCCACCCGCCTTGGCAGGCAAACCCTTGCGAAGGAGGACCTTGTGGCGGCAACATCAGCGCCTGGTGCAGCGTCCACAGGACCATGGGAGGCCGACCACGCCGCCCACGGTCCCGTCCGGTCCGAGCCCGTCTCCCGTTTTGCCCAGCTTGCCGCCCAGACCCTTGGCGCTGCGCAAACCGTCATCCCCGCCGTCACCCACCACGACAAGGCCGATGTCACCGCGCTGGAAGCCTTCCGCGCCTCGCTGAAGAAGGAGGCGACTGAGCGGGGGGTGAAGCTCACCGCGCTCGCCTTCCACGTGGCAGCGCTCGCCCATTGCCTTGAGCGTTTCGAGCGCTTCAACGCCAGCCTCTCTGCCGACGGTCAGTCGTTGATTTTGAAGGACTACATCCACGTCGGCATCGCCGTCGACACCCCCCATGGGCTGATGGTTCCCGTGGTGCGTGACGTGGCGGACAAAGGCCTGTGGCAGATCGCTGAAGAGATTGCCGATTTGGCCACCCGCGCCAACGCGCGCAAAGTGCGTCCCGAGGAGATGGGCGGGGCGTCCATGTCCATCAGCAATCTCGGCGGCATTGGCGGGGATGCGTTTACGCCCATGGTCAACCCGCCTGAGGTGGCGATCCTCGGCCTGACACGGGTGGAAACGGTGCCTGTGTGGGACGGGGCCGCCTTCGTTCCGCGCCCCATGGTACCCCTTCACCTCACCTACGACCACCGCGTGGTGAACGGTGCGGACGCCGCGCGCTTCCTGCGCGCCTATGCCGACCTCATTGCCGACCCGCGGCGCCTCCTGGTCTAGCCCATGGCCGTGCGGGACCTTTTCGACCTCACCGGCAAGACCGCCCTTGTGACGGGCGCCAAGCGTGGCCTTGGCCGCGCCATGGCTGTGGCGTTGGCTGAGGCAGGGGCCGACATCATCGGCGTCAGCGCCTCCCTTGAGCGCGAAGGGAGCGCTGTCGGCAAGGACGTGGAGGCGGCCGGGCGACGCTTTACCGCCCACCCGTGCGATCTGTCCGACAGGGACGCCCTTGGTGCCCTGACAGCAGCCCTCGACGATGGCCCTGCGGTGGACATTCTCGTCAACAACGCAGGCACCATCCGCCGCGCCCCTGCCGCCGAACACGACCCGTCCGACTGGGATCACGTCCTGGCGGTCAACCTGACGGCACCGTTTCTCCTCGCCCAGCATCTTGGCCGGCAGATGGTGGCGCGGGGCGAGGGCAAGATCATCTTCACCGCCTCCGTCCTCAGCTACCAGGGCGGGATCCTTGTGCCGGGCTATGCGGCAAGCAAAGGCGGCATTATCCAGGTGGCGCGGGCGCTGGCGAACGAGTGGGCGGCCTCGGGCGTCAACGTCAACGCCATTGCGCCAGGGTACATCCGCACCGACAACACGGCCGCCCTCCAGGCTGACGAAGCGCGCACAGCGGCCCTCTTG
>JBCDCF010000217.1:0-6261 GCA_039182345.1 Pseudomonadota bacterium | reverse complement strand
CCCCTGTCCATTCCGGTTGCACGATGAGCCCGCGCCCACGCCCCTCCATCATGACCATTGCGCCCTACGTGCCTGGCCGCTCGTCGAGCGGTGCGGCGGGGCGCCAGCACAAACTCTCCTCCAACGAGAATCCTTTGGGTCCGAGCCCTTTGGCCCAATCTGCCTTCAAGGACGCTGCGGCCAGCCTGGAGCGCTACCCTGACGGCGGATCGACGCGGCTGCGCGAAGCGATTGCCAACACCTTCGGCCTCAACGCCGAGAGGATCATCTGCGGCAACGGGTCGGACGAAATCTTGTCGATGATCGCCAACGCCTATCTCAGCGACGGCGATGAGGCGATTTTCACCGAGCACGCCTTCCTGATGTACAAGATCTCCACCCTTGCCGCGGGCGGCACGCCGGTGATCGTGAAGGAGCGCGACCTCACCACAGATGTGGACGCAATCCTTGCCGCGGTGACGGAGCGCACCCGCGTTGTGTTCCTTGCCAACCCCAACAACCCGACGGGCTCCTACATCAGCGCCTCTGAGGTGAAGCGGCTGCGGGAGGGACTGCCCGGCACGGTGCTCCTCGTCATCGATGCGGCCTATGCGGAGTATGTGCGCAAGAACGACTACGAGTCGGGGATCGAGCTTGTGGCGACCCGCGACGACACCATCATGACGCGCACCTTTTCCAAGATCCACGGCCTTGCGGCGCTGCGCCTTGGCTGGGCCTATGCGCCCGAGAACGTGATTGACGCGCTGCACAGGGTGCGCGGGCCCTTCAACGTCAACGCGCCGGCCATGGAGGCGGGTATTGCCGCCATTTCCGACCGCGCCCACATGGAAACGGCCGTCGCCCACAACAATCGCTGGCTGCCCGAGTTGAAGCGCAGGATCGAAGCTTTGGGCTTTGCCGTGCCCGACAGTGTCGGCAACTTCGTCCTCATCGACTTCTCGCCCGTTGCCGGGGCGGATGCGGCACAGGCGGACCATTTCCTCGGCGAGCGGGGCGTGGTGTTGCGCCAAGTGGCCGGCTACGGCCTGCCGCAGATGCTGCGCATGACCATTGGCGATGACGATGCCAACGAAGCCACCATCTCAGCGCTAACCGCCTATCGCGACGGGCTCGGCGGTGTTTGAACCGTTCCGGTTTGAGCGTGTGGCAATTGTTGGGATCGGCCTTATCGGCTCGTCCATCGCCCGCGCTTTGAGGGCGGAGGGGTATGCCGGCCACATCGCCATTGCCGATACGAACGCGGCGGCCCTTGCAGAAGCCCGCGCCCTGACGCTGGGCGATTCCTACCATGACGATGTGGTGGGCGCGGTGGAGGGAAGCGACCTCATCATCCTTGCAACGCCTGTGGGCGCCTTGGCCTCCCTCGGCAGAGCCATGGTGCCGGCCCTCAAGCCCCACGCCATTGTGACGGACGTCGGGTCGGTGAAAGGGGCGGTAATCAACGCGCTGGTCAACGTGTTGCCGGCGGCGGTGCGGTTGGTCCCCGGCCACCCCATTGCGGGGACGGAGCAGTCGGGCCCTTCGGCAGGGTTTGCGACGCTTTTTCAGGGGCGCTGGTGCGTTTTGACGCCGCCGCCAGGGACCGATCAGGGCGCTGTGGACCTTGTGGCCGACATGTGGCGGGGCTTCGGCTCGTCCATTGAGGTGATGGATCCGCACAGGCATGACCTGGTGCTTGCCATCACCTCGCACCTGCCGCACCTCATCGCCTACAACATTGTGGGCACGGCCGATGATATGGAAAACGTGGCCGAGCAGGAGGTGATCAAGTTTTCCGCCTCAGGCTTTCGCGACTTTACCCGCCTTGCCGCCTCCGACCCCACCATGTGGCGCGATGTGTTCCTCAACAATCGCGAGGCTGTGCTTGAAACCCTTGGCCGCTTCTCAGAAGACCTTGCCGCCCTTCAAAGGGCGATCCGCTGGGGGGAAGGGGAAACGCTCTACAAGCTGTTTGAGCGCACCCGTGCCATCCGCATGGGCATTGTGGAAGCCGGCCAGGACACCGACGCCCCCGATTTCGGCCGCCCCCGCGCCACAACCATCCACCCCGAAGAGTAGCGCCAGACACCCGCCCTCGCACCGCATCCAGCAACCCTCGAGCGCGGCTGACGCAACGGTCAGCGCTGTGCCAGGATTTTCACGGGTGGGACGGTGTAGAGCGTCACGATCCCTGCCTTCACGACACCGTCGTTGACCACCAAAGACACCTTCTTGGCATCGTGCTCGCCAATCTTGGTGTCGGGCGCGTAGGTCAGAAGGTTGGTGATAAGGGTGTTGATGGTGTCCTCATGCTGGGGCGCAAGCTGGCCCACATAAGGCAGCCCTTTGTCGTGGCCGGAGACCGCCACATCCAGTTTGCCGTCAAGCTTGCCGTCGCGGCCGAGGGTGAGGTTGCCGTTGGCGGCCACCCTCAGCCCGGCGCTGTCCAGCTGCACGGTGTCGATGACGAGGGGCAGCGACCCTGACAAGGCACGCTGCAGGACGCTCTGCGCATCCCCCCTCAACAGGCCCGCTGCCCCCTCAAGGCGGCCTTGCAAGGTGATGCGGGCAGGCTCTCCGCCGGAAAACGGCACGAGCCTGTCAAGGCTTGCGGCAAAGTCCACATCGTCGGGGGACTGGGGGTTGCGGCGCACATTGACGTCCACCTCGGCCATGCGCAGTTCGCCGGCGCCCACCGCTTCCAGCACGAAGTCCACCACCTCCGCATCGAAACGCTCCAGCGCGCCTTCGCCAAGGTCGAGCCGGGCGCTGGCATGGGCGAGAGACCAGTCGGCCGCAAAGCGCAGCCCGCCCTCACCACCGAGGGTGACAGGCCCCCTCACTTCGGCAATGACGCGGCTGGGGTTGTAGACGAGCGCGGTCACAGCAAGGCCGGCAACCGTCACCGTGTCACGCCCATTGCCCACGTGTGAGCCATCTTTGCAGCGCACTTCGATGCGGAAGGGGAAGCCGCTGATATCGCGGTGCACACACGCTATGGTGGTCCCACTCGTGCCCGCTGCAATCTCCGCTTTCTCGATCTGACGGTCGACGATTGTGGCCGCGACAAACCACAGGACGGACCAAGCCACGACCCCAGCAAGAGCCAGCGCCATCAACGCCTTAAAGCGTCGCGCCCCCCTCTTGCCCTGTTTGGCCATGGATCACCTCCGCACTGCGCCACGCGCACCGCCAGAGGCGATGGCGTGGCACGACTGACACGCCGCCACAAGCCTCTGAGCCCGCGACGGATCGACAGGTGCGGCATACAAGCCACGACCCGACTGCACAAAAACGCGCCAATGCCGCGTCGCACAAAGTGTATCTAGCCGTCGAAAAATCCGTTCAACCCCGTGCGGCGCAACGCCCACACGTGCGTGGCAATTGCGTGGAGGCGGTGGCTTGGTTTAAGGCCGAGCGATGGCGTTTCATGTCTTCGGCTACGGCTCGCTCATGTGGCGGCCGGGCTTTCCCTTTCAGACCGCGCAGCTTGCCACCGTCCGCGGACGGCACAGGCGGCTTTGCGTCTATTCTTATGTGCACAGGGGCACCCGCGAGCGGCCGGGCCTTGTGATGGGTTTGGACCGTGGCGGCGCGTGCCGCGGCGTCGTCTTCACCATCGAAGACCACCAGCGCGAGGAGGTGGTGGCCTACTTGAGGGCCCGCGAGCAGGTGACGATGGTCTATAAGGAGGCTGTCGTGACCGCCCACCGCGCCGATGGCGAAACGGTGGAGGCGCTCACCTACGTGGCCGACCGGACCCATGAGCAGTATGCCGGCCAGCTCTCTCTGGACGATACGCTGAGAACCGTGCGTGGCGCCGTCGGCCAGTCAGGCCGCAACGAAGAGTACGTCATCTCCACCGCGGACCACCTTTTGGAGGTGGGGGTGGATGACAAGCGCCTCCACACCCTTGCTGATGTTTTGCGCCAGCACGAGGTAGAGGCTTAGAGCGCGTCAGGCAATGTGCATTCCGAGCCATTGGAAGCCTGCCCACACCACGCCCGCAAGTGCCCCAAGGTGAACCACGAGCCAGGGCCATTTGTCGCCCCGGCGCGAGATCACCCAGAAGATCATGAACAGCGTCATGACGATGCCGATGATCCCGCTGGCATAGCCGATCTGGCCCAGCGTGAGATCAAGGTCGGAGCGGTTATGGCCCACCACCGAGATCACATAAAACGCGCCCAAAAATGCGCCGAGGGACAGCGCGTGGGGGGCTAAAACGTAGAGCGGCCACATCACAAACACCTTTCAATACTGCCGCTCCGCCAGTAGGCGTGCGCATCCTTTGTGGGGGCGGGCGCTCCGGCGAGGCGGCGTCTGTCATGTAATCGTGCCTCAAGTGGACGGAAGACTGCGGGCAAACCCCTCCACGCTTGCTGAAGCTTGCGGCCGTGCTATCGTCGGCGCTGACCACGCATCGATACGGACGAGGCTTAGAGGCCCTTGGCGGTTACGGCGTCGCGCGAGACACACAGGGCTCTGCCCGGCGCCCTAGGGGGACGGATTGCCTATAAAGGCTCCGTCGCGCTGGTCTTTTTGTTCATGTTCATCCCGGTCATCTTCGTGTGCTGGGTGTCTTTCTTCGCCAACGAGATCGTCACGTTCCCGCCGTCGGGCTACACGGCCGAGTGGTACGCGAAGGCCTGGGAAAACCGCTCCTTCACCCAAGGCTTCATCACCTCCATCCAGGTGGGGATCGTCTCCATGGTGGCGGGGCTGGCGCTCGGCATCCCCGCAAGCTTTGCCATCGTCAGGGGCCGTTTTCCTGGCCGTGCGACGCTGAACGCGTTGATGCTGTCGCCTCTCATCGTGCCTGGCGTGGTGGCGGGGACGGCCATCTACATCTACTTCGTGCAGCTTGAGATCTGGACGGGGACGCGCTTCATCGCCACCCTTCCTGGCCTCGTCGCCGCCCACATCATGTTGACGATCCCTTGGACGGTGCGCCTCATCTCGGCCAGCCTGACGAGCGTCGACCGCTCGGTGGAAGAGGCGGCCATGAACCTTGGGGCAAGCCCCCTCACCACATTCATGCGCGTCACCTTGCCGATGATCCGCCCGGGGCTTGTGGCGGCGGCGATCTTCTCCTTCATTGCCTCCTTCACCGACCTTGAGATGACGCTGTTCCTGGTGGGGCCCAACCGCTCCACATTGCAGATCGCTCTGCTTCAATACCTTGAGTGGAAGTTCGACCCTTCGGTGGCCGCCGTCTCCTTCGTGCAGATCCTCATCATCGGCGCGGCGCTGGTGCTGACGGATCGGTTCGTCAAAATCTCCAAGGTGGTGTGAATGTCGGAGTTGCGTCTGCAAAACGTCACCAAGGCCTATGGGGAGACCGTTGCGGTCAGGGACGTTTCGCTCACCGTTCGGCAGGGGGAGCTTGTCGCGCTCCTCGGCCCCTCAGGCTGCGGCAAGACCACGACGCTGCGCATGGTGGCAGGCTTCGTGCGGGCAACGGAAGGGACGGTCAGGATCGGCGACCGCGACGTCACCCATGTGCCGCCCCACAAGCGCAACACGGGGATGGTGTTTCAGGGCTACGCGCTGTTTCCCCACATGAAGGTGGCCGAAAACGTCGCCTTCGGGCTCCAGATGCGCAAAGTCTCAAAGGCTGAGGCGGAAAGGCGCGTGGCCGAGGCGCTGCGCCTTGTGCGCCTCGACGGTTATGGCGAGCGCTATCCGCGCCAGCTTTCGGGCGGCCAGCAGCAGCGCGTTGCCCTTGCAAGGGCGCTGGTGGTGGAGCCTGAAGTCTTCCTGCTGGACGAGCCCCTCTCCAACCTTGATGCCAAGCTGCGCCACGAGGTGCGCCTTGAAATCCGCCAGCTGCAAAGGGCGCTCGGCCTCACCACAGTCTTCGTCACCCACGACCAGGAGGAGGCGCTGACGGTGGCCGACAGGCTGGTGGTCATGAGCGAGGGGGTGGTGGAGCAGATCGGCACGCCCGAAGAGCTTTACGATGCGCCCCAGACACCGTTCGTCGCCGACTTCATTGGCAAGTCCAACATCTTTGAAGGGACGGTGACGGGTGAGCGAACTTTCACCACAACCGCCGGTGCCCCCATGGATCTTGCCGCCCCCCACCCGGCAGGTCCCATCAGCGTTGCCGTACGGCCCGAAAAGGTGCGCCTTCAGCCTGGCAACGAGGGCGATGGCCTTCCTGGCGCGGTGGACGTGACCACATTCCTCGGCGCCACGTTGGAGACCGTGGTGCGCCTTGACACTGGCGACACGGTGACCGTCCATACCCAGAACACAGGCGAAGCGGCCCGCCGTATG
>JBCDCF010000216.1:0-6266 GCA_039182345.1 Pseudomonadota bacterium | reverse complement strand
GCGGGGTCGTCTGATCGGTCATAAAGGCCTCCTGAAGACGCCCCTTTAGCTACGCTCCAACCGCAAGAGTTGAATGCTCAGAAACCCTGCCCGCAACGCACCTTGCCGGCCGACAGTCGCCAAACTCTACGCAATTTCAAATAGATGGGTGCCGCATTGCCTCATCGGCGACGAGGCATATCCGCAAGATCGGGACCATGGGCGACAAAGCCCAGTCGGCTATAATGGGTGTCAGACGACGGGGAGACGGCAATGCAGTGGAGGATGGCGACACCCGACCTTGCCGCGTTCTGGGGTATTGTTCTGCCGCCCGATGGGACGCGTCCGCCCACCGTCTCCGATCCCTACAGCCTCGGCTTCAACTTCCATGGCACGAAGGACGCCCTTGTGGAGATCGAAGGGCGGACCGAGCGCCGGCGGCTCGGCATCATGTCCGGCGGCTCCAATGGGGGCGAACAGATTGCCTGGGTGGGCCTCGACCGTCCGGCGGAGTGCATCAGCGTGACGGTGTCGGATCGGCTGCGCCGCACCATTGCCGACGAACTGCGCGCCCCTCGCGCCGTCGACCTTGGCGATGTCTACCACCCGTCCGATGCGGTCCTGGCGGCACTGGCGTTTCGATTGCGCGCGGCAGGGCGCGGCGGCTGGCCCATCTCAGCGCTCGAGCTGGATGAGATCGGCCGCAGCGCGGTGCGCCACACCATGCTTGCCTACTTCGGCGGCCGTCGCCCAAGAGCCAACGCCCATGGTCTTGATGCGATCCGCCTCGCCCGCGTGATGGACTATCTGGACAACCACCTCGCCGCGCCCCTTCTCCTTGACGACCTTGCGGCGGTCGCGACCATGAGCCCCTACCAGTTCCAGCGCGCGTTCCGCCGCACCACAGGCCTTTCGCCCCACGAGTTCCAGTGCGCCTGGCGCATGAACCGCGCCGCACGGCTGATTGCGGCCGGCACCACACGGTCGAAGGCCGCCCGCGCCGTCGGCTACACCCCCGGCCACGGCTTTCGCACAACGCTGCGCAAGTACACCGGCGTTTGAGAGTCCAGGGTTCGCCCTCTCAGTGGAGTGCCACACCGCCGCCTGGCTGAACTTCGACCCGGCGCTGAAGAAACCGGCTGATCTTGTCCGGGTTGCGCAGAATGAAGATGCCGGCAATGCGCCCATCCGGCCGAAAGCCGAACGACACCACAGCGTGCGCCTTCCCCTGTGCGGTGACCACCAGCCCCGGCCCGTTGGCGGTGGCCATCGCCTCCAGCCGAGCCTCACTCCAAGCTCTGTGCAGGGTGGTCGCGAAGAAGTGGCCGACGTCAGCGGGACCGGACAGGACCTGGCGGATGGCAACGGCCTTGCCGCCACTGTCGACCCTCAGTTCCACATCGTCCGCCAGGGCCGCGGTCAGCGCATCAAGATCGCCGGTGCGCACCGCCGAGACGAACACAGCCAGTAGCTTCTCCTGCCGTGCCGGATCGGGGAGGAAGCGGGCATTCTCGTGTCTCACAAGCTTGCGTGCGCGTGAGGCGAGCTTGCGGCAGTTCGCTTCGCTCATACCAAGGGTGTTCGCCACCTCGTCGAACGGCAGACCGAAGATGTCATGCAGGAGGTAGGCAGCGCGTTCTTTCGGCTTCAACCGCTCCAACACCAGCAAGAACGCTGTCGTCAGGCTGGACGAGATTTCCAGCTGTTCATCCGCTGATGGCCCCTCCACCACCTGAATCTGGTCCGGCAACCACGGTCCCACATAGTCGGTCCGGCTGACGCGCGCCGAGCGCAGAATATCAAGACAGCGGTTGGTGCACACCCGCGTCAACCAGGCGATGGGCTGGTCAATCCCCGACACATCCTGCGCAAACCAGCGCGCGGCCGTGTCCTGGACGGCGTCCTCGGCCTCCGCCATGGAGCCGAGCAAGCGGAAGGCGACCCCCAGCAGCTGGGGGCACGCCTCCTCGAACACCAAGAGTTTGTCATCCTCGCTCATGTCAGTGGGTCGATGCCTGGACGCGGTTCCAAAGGTTGATCATCGCGACCGATGTGGTGATCAGCGAAATCATTTCATCGGAATAGTGTTCGCGCAGCGAGGTCCGCAGCGGCCTATAGTCAGCGTCAAGATCAAGAGAGGTCAGAGCTTCCGCCCAGGCAAACGCTGCCTTCTCCGCTTCCGAGAAGTCGCTGACGTGGCGCCAAACGGCAAGCCTGTCCAGCCGCTCGTTGCGTTCGCCTGCCTTGCGTGCGTCGGAGGCATGCATCTTCACGCAGTAGGCGCAGCCGTTGATCTGGCTGATGCGCAGTTCGATGAGGTTGGACAGGTTGGGGTCGAGCCTAGCATCGCGCAGCAGTCCGTGGGTGCGGCCAAGGTGCTGCATGATGTGGGGGATGGTCTGTGCGTGTTGGACGGGGGCAGAGTTTGCCATTGCCAAAATCCTGTTTGGTTGCGTTCCCCCCTTTGACGGTCGAGCCTCCTTCAATGTGACACGCCACCGGCGCCGCAGGCCCACCAAAGCACCGCAGCGGCGGGGGGCAGGTATGCAAGGCTGTGTTCACGGGTTGCGCGGGTGTAAGATGCGCGCAATTGAACTCCCATCCGCACATCGCCTGGGGAAGGCTGCTGGTGGCGCTGACCGCCGCGAGCCTCAACAGGCGACCCTCACGCTCTCTGACACGCGTCCGCATCGCGGTCCCCCGGACCGAACAGGAACCTCGCGCACATGTTTTCACTCGTGGCCTACCGCAATCAGTGGCTGGGCAATATTCGCGGCGACATCTTGTCTGGTCTTGTGGTCGCCCTTGCCCTCATCCCCGAAGCCATCGCGTTTTCCATCATCGCGGGGGTGGACCCGAAAGTCGGCCTCTACGCCTCCTTCTCCATTGCCGTCGTCACGGCCATCGCTGGCGGGCGGCCTGGCATGATCTCAGCGGCAACTGCCGCAACAGCGGTCCTGATGGTCACGCTGGTGAAGGACCATGGCCTCCAATACCTCCTTGCAACGGCGGTGCTTGCGGGGCTGTTGCAGGTGCTTGCGGGGGTGGCAAAGCTCGGCCAGTTGATGCGGTTCGTGTCGCGCTCGGTCATGACAGGGTTCGTCAATGCCCTTGCGATCCTCATCTTCATGGCCCAGCTGCCGGAGCTGATCGACGTGCCGTGGCTCACCTACCCCCTGGTGGCAGGCGGGCTTCTCATCATCTACCTCTTTCCGCACCTCACCAAGGCGATCCCCTCGCCTCTCGTTGCCATCATCGTCCTGACAGCCCTCGTCATGGCGTTCGGCTGGGATGTGCGCACGGTGGGCGATATGGGCGACCTTCCCGACACGCTCCCGGTGTTCCTCATTCCTGACGTGCCGCTCACCTTCGAGACGCTGATGATCATCCTGCCCTACGCCGCCGCAGTGGCTGTGGTGGGCCTTTTGGAAAGCTTGATGACGGCCAACATTGTCGATGACCTCACCGACACCCCGTCCAACCGCAACCAGGAGTGTGTGGGACAGGGCGCGGCCAACATCGTCACAGGCTTCATCGGTGGGATGCCGGGGTGCGCGATGATCGGTCAGTCCATCATCAACATCAAATCGGGCGGGCGGGGGCGCCTGTCCTGCTTTGCTGCGGGGGTGTTCTTACTGTTCATGGTGGTGGTTCTCGGCGACCGTGTGGCGCAGATCCCCATGGCTGCCCTCGTGGCCATCATGATCATGGTGTCCATCGGCACCTTCTCCTGGTCCTCCATCAAAGCGCTGCGCACCCACCCGAAATCATCCTCAGTGGTGATGCTTGCCACCGTCGTGACCGTCGTTTTCACCCACAACCTTGCCATCGGCGTCCTGATGGGGGTTCTCTTGTCGGGCATCTTCTTTGCCGGGAAAATCGCCCAGCTCTTCCGTGTCACTTCCACCGTCTCCCACGAAGGCCGCGTGCGCACCTACCAGATCGAGGGTCAGCTGTTCTTTGCCTCGGCCGAAGCGTTCATGCGCGCGTTCGACTTCAAGGAGGCTGTGGAGCGCGTGGTGATCGATGTCAGCGGCGCGCACATTTGGGACATTTCCTCCGTGGCAGCGCTGGACATGGCCGTCCTGAAGTTCCGCCGCGAAGGGGCCGAGGTGGAGGTCGTGGGCATGAACGAGGCGTCGGAAACCATCGTGGACCGCCTTGCCGTGCACGACAAACCCGGTGCCGTATTGGAGCCGCACTGATGGGTGCGCGGACAACGCACCCCACCGACGCCGACGTGAGGGAGACAAGACCATGACGGGCAAACTGATCGCGCTGGTGGACGGCTCCATCTATTCGCGCAGCGTGTGCGACCACGCGGCCTGGATTGCTGAGAGGACGGGATTTTCGGTGGAGCTGATGCATGTGCTCGGTCGCCGCGAAACCGGCCATGACGGCGATCTGTCGGGTTCCATTGCGCTGGGCGCCCGCTCGGCGCTGTTGAAGGAACTGACAGAGCTGGATGAGCAGCGCGCCAAGCTGGTGGTCCAGCGCGGCCGCGCCATCCTGGAAGACGCCAAAGCGATCCTTGACGAGAAGGACATCCCCACCACCGTTCACCTGCGCTATGGCGACCTGATCGAGGCGATCGGCGAAAAGGCGGACGAGGCGGAACTCATCCTCATCGGCAAGCGGGGCGAAGCGGCTGACTTTGCCAAGGGTCACCTCGGCTCCAACCTCGACCGCGTCATGCGCGAAACCACCAAGCCGCTCTTCATCGCCTCGCGCGCCTTCCGGCCAGTGGAACGGGTGCTGATTGCCTATGACGGCAGCCCCAGCGCCATGCGCGCGGTGGACCATGTGGCCCGCAGTTCGCTCCACCACGGCCTCCAATTGACCGTCGTCACAGTGGGTTCGGACAGCCCGTCGGCCAGCAAGGGGCTTGAGAACGCCCGGGCGATGCTTGGCGCGGCGGGGATTGATGCGGCTGCCGAAATCCTCCCCGGTCAGCCCGAAGAAGTGCTGAGCCGCCTGGTGGACGACACCCCGTTCGACCACGTCGTCATGGGCGCATCGGGTCACACGCGCCTGCGCAAACTGTTCGTCGGCTCCACCAGTCTTGAACTGGTGCGCGGCTGCAAGGTCCCGATATTGCTGATCAAATGACGCTGGGCGGCAATCGCGCTAGCTTTCCGCGCGCCGCCGCAGCACCGCCAACGAAACGACCCCCAGAGCGGCGACCGCTGCGGGGACCACGAAGGTGGCCTCCTCCATGGTGTGGAGCGTCACAGCCGAAAGGGTGAGCCAGAAGATTGGTACAACCGCCAACACCACAGCCGCCCAAGACGGGCGCGCTGCAAGCAACACACCCAATGTGGCAACGGCTGTGGGGTCCGGGGCCATGCCAAACGCCTCCGCCTGGGACAGTGTCCGGCCGGCCGCAACACCCACCAGTGGGTACGCGGCGCCAAGCGCAATGAGGCCGCCGCCTACCCACAGGCGCATCCCCCGTGCAGGAAAGGACAGCCTCAGGCCGAGCGAGGCCAAGAGTGCGGCCTCCACCAAGAAGAGGGGGCGAATGTAGGCGACGGCCCAGTTGATGGGCTCATACCGCACGGCAAGGACGGCCTCGCTCACCACCACCCAGCACACCGCCAGCGCCAGGGCGAGTGCGATGGCGGCCCGCCGCCGGCCCGTTGCGGCAAATGCGACGAGGACCACCAACACAGGCGCTGCCACCAGCGGCCAAGGCCACAGCGCGTCATTGGCGGCCTCGAACAATCGCCAGTACGTGTCCGGCGAAAACAGCAGAAAATCGCGCGGCCTATAGGTGAGCCACGTCTCCACTAAAGGGAGGCGCAGTAACGCGCGATCTCCTGGCGCCCGGCCGCGTCGGGCAAGGGGCCACGGGCGGCAGCCTTGTTCTCGCGCACATGCTGCGGGTTCGTTGTGGCGGGGATCGCCACGGTGACGGCAGGGTGGGAGATGACGAACTTCAAAAGGAGCTGCGCCCAGGTGGAGGCGTCCAGCGCATCGGCAATCCCCGGCAAAGGCTCACCCTCGAAGCGGTCGATCAATCGGCCCTGGCGGAACGGCCGGTTGACGATGACGCCAATCCCCCTCTCCTGCGCCAAAGGCAACAGGCGCTCCTCCACCCTTCGATCCAGAACGTTGTAGGTGAGTTGGACGAAGTCCACAGGGTGTTCGGCAAGGATCCTCTCAAGATCGCCGTGACGCCGACCGTGGGACGTTGTGACGCCCACATATTTGAGGGCACCGGCCGCCTTCATCTCAAACAGCGTCTCAAGGTGGGTCTGCCAGTCCACCAGATTGTGCACCTGGAG
>JBCDCF010000215.1:0-6288 GCA_039182345.1 Pseudomonadota bacterium | reverse complement strand
GCGCTCGTCGAACCGGATCCCGTCCACATTGAGGTTGTCGAGGTTGGGAAGGGCGGAGGTGCGGCGGGCAAAGTCGGTCAGCCACACGCTCGCCCCCACCTCGCGCAGGCGGGTGATGAGCTGGGAGGCAAACTCGGGATTGTCGGTGACAATGGATTCGCTGATCCCCAACTGCAGCGCGCCGGCGTCCAGGCGATTGCGCGCCACAACGGCTTTGACATCGCCGATCAGCTCGGAACGGAAGGCCTCGGCAAGAGGCACTGTCAGGAGGAGGTTCAACTGGCTCCCGTCCGCCCGCCAGTTGGCAAGCACCTGTGCGCACCGCTCAAGGGTGGAGAGGGCAAGCTGGACGGCCATGTCTTCGTGGGCGGCCACCTGCATCAACTCCGTCCACGACAATGGGCCCTGGAGGGGGTGGTGCCAGGAGGGCATCGCTTCGTAGCCGACGGTGCGCTCGTCCATCAGGTCGCGGATGGGGCGGAACTGGAGCTTGACCTTGTCCTCGCTGATGGCGCGCTTCAGGTCGCGCGCAAGGGACCGTCCGCTCATGTTGAGGCGGCGCATCAACGGGTCGAACAATTCGGCCCTGTCACCGCCCTGGCGCTTGGCGCGGCGCAGGGCCAGCTCAGCATTGTCCAACAGCTCCACAGCGCTTTCGGCCTGAAGGTCGATCCCCGCGATCCCCAGCGAGACGACGACGGAAATGTCGGTGTCGGCAAACTCCACAGGCGCGCGCAAAGCCTCACGAAGGCGCAGCGAGAACTCCTCCAGCTTGGCAGGGTCGTGGTAGATCAAAAGGCCGAAACTGTCCCCCGACAGGCGCGCCACACTGTCGTGCCGCTTCAGGATGCGGCTGAGGCGGCGGGCCACCGTCAACAGCACCGAATCGCCGACGCTCTGCCCATAATCGTCGTTGATCTGGGAGAAGTTGTCGGGGTTCACCACCACAACGAACAGCCTTTGGGCGGTGGTCTCGTTGGACCAGGCGCGCGCCATCTCGATGCGGTCCAGGAACAGGTAGCGGTTCGGAAGGCCGGTCAGATTGTCGTAGACGCTGTCATGAAGGAGGCGCTCCTCCATGGTCTTGGCTTCCGTCACATCGTTGAGGGTGCCGACGCAGCGGATGATTTCCCCTGTGGTGCCGATCACGGGCCTGGCCCTCAGGCGGAACCAGCGGAAGTGGCCGTCAACGCCCCTGAAGCGAAAGAGGTCCGTGATGCGCCCGCGCCGGCGCTCCACCGTCGCATCGAGCGTGGCGCGGAAACGGTCCCTGTCCTGGGGGTGGAGGACGCCGAACCAGTCCTGCGGGGGGCCCTGAAGGTCGCCGCGCTCAAGGCCAAGGACACGCTCCACCTCATAACCTGCGGAGATGCGGTCGCGCGCGACGTCCCAGTCCCACACAATGTCGCCCGAGCCTGCCAGCGCCAGAACGTCCCTCTCAACATCCTTGGCAAGGGCGGAGGAGATGGAGGTGCCGGCAAAGGCGTGCTGCATCACCGTAAAGCCGATGAGGAGGACGAGGAGGATCAGCCCGCCATTCAGCGCAGGCTGGACGAAGTCGTTGTCGATCTCGCCCGACACCGTGAGGCCCGCACCGACGATCCAGGCAATCAACAGCGCCCATGTGGGCAGGATCATCACCGCCCTGTCGTGGCCTCTGATGGCGGCGATGACGATGGCGATCAGCCCGACCGCCGCCACAAGGGCGAGCGAGACCCTTGCGATGGACGCCGTCAACGTCGCGTCCACCTGGGACAGCCACGCCGCAGCGGCCGCCAACGGGATGAGGGCAATCAGCGCATAGGTGTTCCTAAAACGCCATCGGGTGATGTTGAGGTAGGAGACGATGAAGGCAAGCAGCGTCAGTGGCAGCATCGCCTCGGCAAAGGCTCTCAGTCCAGCAGAGTTCGGCACCCGCGAAGCAATGATGTCCGACAGGAACGCAAAGTCGATCAGAACGTAACCGAACGTCACCCAGGCGAGCACCGCCGCGGAGGCAAACATCATCGTGCCCTTGATGACGAAGACCACAAGGAAGAAGAGGGCCAGAAGCCCCGAGATCCCCACAACGATGCCCTTATAGAGCGTGTAGGCGTTCTGGCTTTGCCTGTAGGCGGCAGGCTCCCAGAGCCGCAGCATCGGCAGGGACGCCGTCGTCAATTCAAGGACGTAGGTGACCGTGGCGCCAGGGTCGAGCGTCAGAAGAAACACGTCGGCATCAGGGCTCGACAGGCGCTGGGGCGGAAAGCCTTCGTTGGGGGTGATGGCGGCAATGCGCTCCGCCCCAAGGTCAGGCGACAAGACGCCGGAGCCGGCAAGCCTGTGATGGGGGGCCACCAAAAGCCGGTCGAGCTGCTCATCGCCAGGGTTTTGCAATCCGACGACGGCCCAGTGGCGGGTGTTGTCATCGGTGGCGCGCACCTCGATGCGCTGAACCACACCATCAATGCCTGGCGCTGTGGAGACGCGAAGGTTGCCCCACTCGTCCAGATGCATCTCGGTCTGGGCGCGAAGATCGATGACAGGGACCGTCGACGAGACCGGCACGGCCTCAACAGCGCGCGCCACGTCCACCAGCGACACCATCGCCAGCATAACCGCGGCAAGGAGGCGTGCGAACCGGCCCATGCCCGTCATGGGCGCAACTCCTGCGCGCCGGCACTCTCGCGGTCGCGATACTGATCCCCCGCCACAAGGCCGAACAGCACATGGTCCCGCCAGGCACCGTTGATGCACAAGAAGCGCCGCGCATAACCCTCTTCGGTAAAGCCGGCATTGCGCAACAGGCGCATGGAGCGCTCGTTGTGAGGGAGGGTGGCCGCCTCGATGCGGTTCAGCCCCAACACGTCGAAGCAAAAGGGGATGATGGTCGCCACCGCATCGCCCATATAACCGTTGCCTGAATAGCGCTCACCCATCCAATAGCCGAGAGAGCACGACTGGGTCACCCCACGTTTGACATGGGCAAGGGTAAGGCCGCCGACCAACTGGTCCGTATCGCCGCAAAACACGAAAAACGCATACCCCTCGTCGGCGCGGATTTCCCTGTGGTAGCGCCGCAAACGCCTGCGGAAGGCCATGCGCGTCAGGTCGTCCCGCGGCCAGGTGGGCTCCCAGGGTTTGAGGAAGTGCCGGCTTTCTGCCCGCAACCGGCTCCACACATTGTAGTCGCCGCCGACGGGCATTTTCAGCTTGGTGCGCAGGCCGCGCAGAACCGTGCTCTCGTTGAGCGCCGCCGAGCCCCTGACAAGGGCGGTGCGGGGCAGGGCGCTCATGCCGCAACGTCCCCTTTGGTGCTGGCAAAGCGCTCCACCACAGCCTCGCGGGTCAGAGCGCCAGGTTCGCCCACCACCACAAGGGTGGGCGGTGAGGACAGCATGGACGCAAGGGTCGCCCTGACGTTGGCGGCGCTGACGGCGTCGATCTCGCCGATGCGCTCGTCCTTGTCCAGAAGCCGGCCGAACACGGCCACCTGGCGCGCCGCCTGGCCCATGCGGGCGGCCGAGCTCTCCCGCGACATCAATACGCCGGCACGGGCCTGCGCCTTTGCGCGGTCGATCTCAGCCTCGGTGAGGTCGCTGACTGCGCGCTCCAACTCGTTGAGCACCACGGAGGAGGCTTCGTCGATGTCGGCAGGGGAGGAGGCAAGGTGGACGGCAAACACGCCCGTGTCGCGGAACGCCCAGTGGAAGGCGGAGGTGTCGTAGCACAGCCCCCTGTCCTCCCGCAGTGCCTGGAAGAGCCGTGAGGAGAGCCCGCCTCCGACGGCCATCGCCGTGATCTGCGCTGCCACGGCATCCTCGGCGGTGGCAGGGCGCCCCTCGAACCCCAAAATCCACTGACACTCCGACGTGTCGGCCGCTTCGATGAACGTGCCGCCCGTATAGCGTGCCGCGGAAGGCTTCGGCGCCGTACCTGACGGGACGGCGCCCAGATGAGCCTCGGCGGCGCGCACAAGGCCATCGTGATCCACCGCGCCGGCCGCGCACAGCACCATGGCGCCGGCCCCATATTCGCGCTTGAAGAAGCCCGTCAGCGCATCGCGGTCGATGGCGCCGACGCTGGGGCGCGTGCCGAGGATCCGCCGGCCAAGGGGCTGGCTTGCGAACGCGGCCTCAGGGAAGGCGTCGAACGCACGGTCCTCGGGCATGTCCTCAGCCGCGCCGATCTCCTGGAGGATGACGTTGCGCTCGCGCGCGATCTCCTCCTCCTGAAACAAGGGGTCGGTAAGGATGTCGGACAAGATGTCGAGGGCCAGCGGCAGGTCGTCGGTGAGGACGCGGGCATGGTAGGCGGTGGATTCAACGCTTGTTGCGGCGTTGATCTCCCCGCCAACGGTCTCGATCGCCTCGGCAATGTCCTTGGCGGTGCGGCGGGAGGTGCCTTTGAAGGCCATGTGCTCCAGGAAGTGGGCAATGCCGTGCTCGCCCTCTGTCTCAGAGCGCGCGCCGGCATTCACCCACACGCCGATGGACAGGCTGTCCACATGGCTCATGGGGTCGCTCACCACCGTCAAACCGTTATCGAGGCGGGTGAGGGGCATTAGACTGCGAGCGCCCTTGTGCGGTCGAGGATATGGCGCGCCACCCGCGCCGTGTCGGCCGGCAGCGGTGTGATGCGCTCCTTCGCCGTCATCATCGCCTCAAGCTTTTGGGGCATGGGCGGGCGCACGCCGCAGCCTGCCTCCACAGCATCGGGGAACTTCGCCGGATGGGCCGTGGCAACGGTCACCATCGGCACACCGTCGGGGAGCACCACCTCCTCGGCCGCCTTAAGTCCGACGGCGGTGTGGGGGTCGACGATGATCCCCGTCTCGCCATAGACGCGGCCGATGGTGCGGCGCGTGTCCTCATCGTCCGCCCGGCCGGAGGCAAACAGCTCAGACAGGACCGTCGTCTCCTCCGCGGCAAGCGCAAAGCCGCCGGGGAGGGAGGCCATCCGCTCCGTCGTCAGCGTGGCATTGCGGCCAGACAGGTCGAACAGCAAGCGCTCGAAGTTGGACGAGATCTGAATATCCATGGACGGTGAGGTGGACGGTGCGACCGAGCCCGGCTCATAGCGCCCGGTCTTCATGACACGGTCCAGGATGTCGTTCTGATTTGTGGCAATCACAAGGCGCTCCACCGGCAGCCCCATTTTGTGGGCCACATAGCCGGCGAGAATGTCGCCAAAGTTCCCCGTCGGCACCGAAAAGGCCACCTTGCGGGTCAGCGCCCCAAGGGCCAGCCCTGCAAAAATGTAATAGCCGATTTGCGCAGCCACGCGGGCCCAGTTGATGGAATTGACCCCCGACAAGGACACCCGCGCATTGAAGTCGGCATCCACGAAAAGGGCCTTTAGAATCCTCTGGCAGTCGTCAAAGTCGCCGTCGACGGCAATGGCGTGGACGTTTTCGTCCTCCACCGTCGTCATCTGCCGGCGCTGCACCTCAGAGATGCGCCCGTGCGGGTAAAGGATGAAGACGTCGATGGCGCCCTTGCCGCGGAAGGCTTCGGCGGCCGCAGCGCCCGTGTCGCCTGACGTTGCAGTGACGATGGTCGCCCGCCGGCCGCGGTCTGACAGCACCCTGTCCATCAGCCTGCCGAGGGTCTGCATCGCCACATCTTTGAACGCGAATGTGGGGCCGTGGAACAGTTCGAGCAGGAAGGCGTTAGGCCCGATCTGCACCAAAGGGGTGCGGGCGGGGTGGCGGAAAGTGGCCATCGCCGCGTCGATGTCGTCTTTGAGGGCCGCTTCAGGCAGGTCGCCTGCGACGAACTGGTTGTGAACCTTGAGCGCCACCTCCTCGTAAGGGCGGCCCACAAGGTCCGTCAGATCGGTGGCGCGCAGGCGCGGGTAGGCATCGGGGACGAAGAGGCCGCCATCGGGCGCAAGCCCCGCCAGCATGGCATCGCAAAAGCTCAGCGGCGTCGCACCGCCCCGTGTTGACACATACTGCACGCACTCTTCCTCCCGACGGCCGCTCACAAGCGCCTATCGCACCGCCGTGTCAACATCCACTCACGCGTGGCCGGCAACGGACGACAAGAGCGCTGGATCGAACCCTAGTTTTTGGATGGCCCTTTCGTAGCGGCTTTCAAGGTCGCCCTCGAACAGAAGGTCGTGGTCGGCCTCGCAATGGAGCCAGCCGTTGTTTGAGATTTCGTTTTCAAGCTGCCCAGGCGCCCACCCCGCGTATCCAAGCGCAAGGAGCGCGTGCTCGGGTCCCCCACCTGAGGCGATGGCGCGCAAAATCTCCACCGTTGCGGTCAGGCACACATCGTTGGAGGTGACGAGCGTTGCCTCTTT
>JBCDCF010000214.1:0-6291 GCA_039182345.1 Pseudomonadota bacterium | reverse complement strand
GTCTCCTTTGTGGTGACGGCCTCCGCCCCCGTCCCTGACGTGCAGCCGACCACGCGGGCCGAGCGCGCGGCTGCGACCGGCAGCGGCCATCGCACCATTGTCGACACAGGCGCCCAGCAAAGCGTCGAGGCGGCCGTGCACCCCCGGGCAACGCTGACAGAGGGTGCGCGGATTTCAGGTCCTGCGCTCATTGTGGAGGATGAGACCACCACCGTCGTCACATCGAACTTTCACGCGACGATGGCGGCCACAGGCGACCTTCTCCTGACGCGCAGCAAGGGTGTGTGATGGCGCTCGGACACGACGACCTTCAGGAAATTCGCAGGCAACTGGTCTGGGACCGCCTCATCGCGCTTGTGGAAGAACAGGCGCAAACGCTGATCCGCATTGCCTTTTCCGCCGCGGTTCGGGAGTCCGGCGACCTTTCGGCAGGTGTCTTCGACAGGCGCGGGCGCATGGTCGCCCAGGCTGTCACAGGCACGCCAGGGCACGTCAATTCCATGGCCATCTCGGTGGAGCACTTCCTGGCCCGCTACCCCATCGACGAGATGGCGCAGGGCGATGCCTACATCACCAACGACCCTTGGCTCTCGGTGGGCCACTATCATGACGTGACGGTGGTCTCCCCCGCCTTCCACAACGGGCGGCCTGTGGCGCTGTTTGCCAACACCATCCACATCATCGACATGGGTGGGCGCGGCTTCGGTCCCGACGCGCGCCATGTGCTTGAAGAGGGGATCAACATTCCCATCATGCCCCTGGCCCGGGCGGGGGAACTGAACGAAGACCTACTCGGCCTCCTTCGCACCAACGTGCGCGACCCTGTGGAAATGGAAGGCGACATGCTCGCCCAGATGGGGTGCAACGCTGACGGCGAGCGGCGGCTTTCGGCCATGTTGACCGAGTTCGACCTTCCCGACCTCGAAGCGTTGAGTGAGGACATCATCTCCCGCTCGGAGGCGACCGTCAGGGAAAGGATTGCCGCACTCCCCGACGGGCGCACGGACAGCACCATGGTGATCGACGGTTACGATGAGCCAGTGGCGTTGAAGACCGCCGTCATCATCAAGGGCGACAGCCTGACGGTGGACTATGAGGGCAGCCCGCCGGCAAGCCCTTACGGCATCAACGTGGTGAAGAACTTTACCGACGCCTACACCACCTTCGGCGTCAACTGCATCATCGCGCCGGATGTGCCGTGCAATGCCGGCTCCCTTGCCGCCATTGACGTTGTGGCGCCTGAGGGCTCCATCCTCAACGCGCAGCGCCCCTCCCCCGTCTCGGCCCGCCACACCGTGGGTCAGATGCTGCCCGATGCCGTGTTCGGCTGCCTGGCGCCGCTCCTGCCGGACGTGGTGCCGGCGGAAGGGGCCGGCACCATGTGGAACCCGATGTTGACCGGCGGCCCCACCGTTGCCGACGCCGCGGACGCCGGCCCGCCCTTCAACACCATCTTGTTCAACACCGGCGGGACAGGCGCGCGCCCTGGCGGCGATGGCCTCTCCACCACCGCTTTTCCGAGCGGCGTGAAGACCGTTCCCGTGGAGGTCGCCGAGACGATGGTGCCCCTCCTCATCAGGCGCAAAGAATTTCGCGACGGGTCAGGCGGCGCAGGGGCGCGCAGGGGCGGGCTCGGCCAGGTGCTTCATATCGAGGGCGCGGATGAAGCGCCGTTTTCTGTAGCGGCCATGTTCGAGCGCACCAATGTGCCTGCAAAGGGTCGCATGGGCGGGGCGGACGGGGCGCCTGGCCGCGCGCACCTTGCCTCTGGCGCTGCCCTTGCCCCCAAGGGCCGGCAGAGCGTCCCGCGCGGTGACGGTCTGATCCTGGAGTTGCCGGGCGGCGGCGGGCATGGCGACCCCTTCACCCGGCCACCGGACGCCGTCGCACGGGATGTTGCGGACGATCTCATCACCCAAGAGGTCGCGCGCACGGCCTATGGCGTTGCGCTGCGGCCCGACGGCACGGTCGACCCGGACGAAACGGCGAGCCTGCGTGCCAGCCGCCCACCACCCACCCCTGAAGGATCGCATTGATGGCCCCGCCAGCGTTCGACCAGCTCGTCACCTTCATCTACACCGACGATCTTGAGGCGGCCGCCCACTTTTATGGCGAGGTGTTGGAGCTGCCTTTGGCGCTCGACCAGGGAAGCTGCCGCATCTACGCCATCGGGCCGGCGGGATTTTTGGGGGTGTGCCGCAAGGCGGGGGAGCCGCAGACGCGCGATGGGGTCATTGTCACGCTGGTGTCGCACGATGTGGATGGCTGGCACGCCCACCTCGCCGCCAAGGGCGTGACGTTCGAAAAGCCGCCAACCCTGTACGAAGACTATAACATTTACCACTGCTTCCTGCGCGACCCTGCCGGCTATCTGCTGGAGATTCAGACGTTTCTGGACCCCGCCTGGCCAAAGCCCATCGGTGCAAGCCAGTGAATGCGCCCTTCCTCTACCTCGACAACTGGGAGGCGCCGCAGCCGGAAAACCGGTTCGATCGCGCCATCCATGGGTCCGGCCTTCCCGTGGTGCGCCACCACCCTGCGCGGGGCGATCCTGCGCCGTTCGGGGCCTATTGCGGCGTCTTCGTCTCTGCAAGCCTTGCAGGGGCCTATGATGGCGCGCCGTGGATCGAGGAGCAGCACGGGCTCCTAAGGGCCCTTGGCGAGACCGGCACGCCGATGATCGGCCTATGCTTCGGCGCCCAGATTCTCGCCTCCGCGCTGGTGGGGCGCGACCAGGTGGTCAAGCGCGCCGAGAAGGAGGTGGGCTACCACCCTGTGACGCTGACGGACGCGGCGGCGGGCGATGCTTTGTTGGACGGTCTGCCGAGCCCGTCGCGCACCCTCCACTGGCATGGCGATGAGGTGCGCGCCGGTCACCCCGACATCCGTGTTCTTGCCGCAAGCGAGGCGTGCGACAACCAGGTCTGGCGCTGGGCACATGGGCCTGTCTGGGGCATCCAGCCGCACATTGAGGCCGGTGCACCTGAGGCGCGGGCCTGGTTTGCCACCAACCGCGCAGGCTTTGAGCGGGACGGCTGCGATGTGGACGCCATGATCGTGGAAGCCGAAGACAACACCGACCTTGAACCCATGATCGCCCGCTTCCTCGACCTTGCCCGCACAAGGAACACGGAGGGAGCGAGCAAGTAGGCGTCCTCACGCTTTGGGCACGAGCGGGCCGACAATGCCCTTCGCCATGTCCATCAGCATGGCCCAGTCTTCCTCTGGCGATTGCGGCACCTTGAGCTTGCGATCGATGCTGAGGAACGCAAGACCGTGAACGAACGCCCACAGGATGTGCGCACAGCGAGACACGTCGGGATTGTCAGCCGTGCGCGCGGTTGATGCGGCAACTGCGTTCAGAACCACGCCGAATGTCGCCTCCCCCTTCTTCGGCAAGAGAGGATCGCTGGCCTGGCCTTCGGTCAGCCCGAACATGAGGCGAAAAATGCCAGGCTCTTCCCGCGCGAACTCCACATAGGCTTTGCCGACGCCGGAGATCGCCTCAAGGGACGCAGCCGGGTGCTTGTCCCGCTCCACCACCATACGCGCCCTCAGACGGTCCATGGCGTCGGCCACGAGGCCGTTCAACAAATCATTGCGGTCGGAGAAGTGCTTGTAGGGGGCAGCCGTGCTCACACCCGCACGGCGTGCGGCCTCGGCAAGGGAAAACCCGTCAGGACCGTTGGTTTCCACCAGCTCACGCACCACGCGCAACAGGTGCGCGCGCAGGTCGCCATGGTGGTAGGGGCGCCGTTTGGCGGCCTCCTGGTCCGTGTCGTCCATATCGATCTCCTGCGGTCCTGGAGGACCCCTTTTCATCCTAGCTGGATTTCCCTATGTTACTGCATCTAACTTTGTTATCGAGCCTAACATTGTCGAGGTAAGCCGTCATGGACGACCGTCCGTCGCCATCGCCCTCCAAGTGGCTGCGCACCCTTGCCCGGTTGGGAAGCCTCACGTTGACGCTCGCCACCCTTGCCCTTGCCGGCGCCCTGGTGATCGGCGGCAGGGGTGTCCTTGGCGAATGGGCCGAGGCTGTGGAGCTGCCAGAGCCTGCGCCGCGCCTTGCCGTCCAAACCGCCCCTTTCGTGATGGAAGAGGGGTACGAGGTGGAACGGCGCTTTGCCGGCCAGATCCAACCGGCGCAACGCACCACGATGGCGTTTGAACAGGGCGGCACCCTTGCAGCGCTCATGGTGGACGAGGGCGACAGGGTTGCCGCCGGCGACACGGTGGCAACCCTCGACAAGCGCCTTCTTGAGGCAGAGCGTGCGCGGCTGGTGGCAAGCCGATCGGCCCTTGAGGCGCAGGCGGAGTTGTCTCGCCGGACCACAGAGCGCCAGAGCGTCCTGAGAGACCGCGGCCATGCCACCCCCCAAGCGCTCGACGATCTGACCTTGGGGCTGGCGGAGATCGAAGGGCGCATTGCCGAGGTGGATGCAGGCATTGCTGCCGTCGACGTCCAGCTGGATAAGACGGTGCTGACTGCGCCCTTCACAGGCGTCGTGGCGGCACGTTATGTGGACGACGGCGCCGCGGTGGGCTCAGGCCAGCGCATCCTGTCCTTGGTTCAGACCGACAGGCCGCAGTTTCGGGTGGGGCTCTCGCCGAGCCTCGTGGGGGCGCTCAGAACCCACAGCACCCGCCATGTCACCTTCGGCGCGGCACGCCACAGGGTCCGCCTTGCCGCCGTGCTGCCTGAGCTCGACCCCGCCACCCGCACACGCACCGTCCTGTTGGACTTTGTGGACGGTGAGATTCCCGCCTTTCGCGAAACCGGCGAGCTGGTGCTGCGTCAGTTCGTGGAGGAGCGGGGCGCATGGCTGCCTGTGGCCGCCCTTCAGGACGGGCCGCGCGGCCTCTGGCAGGTGATGACCGCCCTAGAAACCCCTGACGGCTGGACGGTGGGAACCGAGGCGGTGGAAGTGCTCTTTGCTGAGGCCGACAGGGTGTTCGTGCGCGGCACCTTCACGGACGGGGCGCGCTACCTCACCGACGGGCCGCACAGGATCGTCCACGGCCAAGAGGTGGCCGTCCTGACCGACGGGGTGCGGTAGTGGAGACCCTCACCTACCGCGAACCCCGCCTGGTGGCGCTGGCGCTGCTCGTCATCGTTGCCGCTGGCCTCTCCGCGCTCCTTGCCATCGGCAGGCAAGAAGACCCCACCATCACCAACCTCTTCGCGACGGTGACCACACCCTTTCCAGGCGCCGACCCCGCGCGGGTGGAGACCCTCGTCACCGCCGAGATCGAAGACAAGCTGCGCGAAATCTCCGAGGTCGACACGCTGACGTCGGCGTCGGCCACAGGCATCTCCATCATCCAGGTGGAGCTGTCAGACCAGTTGGCGGATGGGCGCATCGAACAGGTGTGGTCGGAAATCCGCGATGCTGTGGCCGAGGCTGAGGCCGCGTTCCCGGAGGGCGTGCAATCGCCTGATTTCGACACCGACGGGAGCGGCGCCTATAGCGCCATTGTGGCACTGTCGGCGGGCCATGATGGCGTGCCCCTCACCATCATCGCCCGCTACGCCGAAGACCTTGCCAACCGCCTCAGGAGCGTGCCGGGCACAAAGCTTGCCGACATCTATGGCGCGCCAGAGGAGGAGGTGCTCGTCACCGTCGACCCCGTGCGCAGCGCCGCCTTGGGCCTGACGGCGGACGCGGTTTCCACAGCGGTCCGTGCCGCTGACAGCAAAGGCCAGTCGGGCCGCCTGCGCGGGGCCGATAATGACCTCATCATCGACCTTGAAGGCGACATCACGGCTGTGGACCGGGTGCGGCAGGTGATCCTGCGGGAGGGGGTGGACGGGCAAGTCACCCGCGTTGCCGACATTGCAAGGGTCACACGGGGACCACGACAACCCGTTGAAGAGGCGGCCCTGTTTAACGGTGCGCCCGCGGTCCTGGTGGCGGCGAAGCTGGAAGACGGCCTCCAGGTGGACGTTTGGATGAGCGACGTCAAGGCCGCGCTCGATACAGCGTTTGCGGCCATCCCCGGCGGCATCGACGCCGCGCTCATCTTCGACCAGAGCCGCTACACCGCCGACAGGCTGTCGGAGGTGGCCACCAACATGGCCATCGGCGTGGCTTTGGTGGTGGGCGTGCTCCTCATCACCTTGGGTCTTCGGGCCGCAGCCATTGTGGCGCTGATCCTGCCCGTCGTGTCGCTTGCCACCCTTGCCACCATGAATGTCATCGGCCTTGCCATCCACCAGATGTCGGTGACAGGGCTCATCGTGGCGCTCGGCCTTTTGGTGGATGCAGGCATTGTGATGACCGATGAGGT
>JBCDCF010000213.1:0-6302 GCA_039182345.1 Pseudomonadota bacterium | reverse complement strand
GCCCTTGACGTCACCATCCAGGCGCAAATCCTGAACGAGGTGCGCGACCTTGCCCGCGAGTTCGGGACGGCTTTGGTGTGGATCACCCACGACATGTCGGTCGTGGCGAACCTCGCCCAGACCATCTCCGTCATGTACGCCGGGCGTATCGTGGAGTCGGGCCCCATCGACGATGTGCTCGACCGCCCCTTGCACCCTTACACGCGGGGGCTGCTCGACAGCGTGCCTCACATCGGCGAGACACGCGCGCGCCTTCGCCAGATCCCTGGGATGACGCCCTCCCTCGCCCACCTTCCGCCGGGCTGCGCCTTTGCGCCCCGCTGCAATGTCCGCACCACTGTGTGCGACACGGCGCCCGACCTGTTGGAGCGTCGACCCGCACAGATGGCCCGCTGCCACCACCCCCTGTCTGAGGAGATGGCCGCGTGAGCCCCCCTGTGATGGCCCTCGACAGCGTCTCCAAACGCTTCACCAAGAGGATCGACGCGGTCGCCCGCGGCCTCAACCTTTTCGGCGGGCGCTACAAGGACAAGACCGTCCATGCCGTCGATGGTGTGGACCTTGAGGTGACCCGCGGCGAGGTGGTGGGGCTCGTGGGCGAATCGGGCTGCGGCAAGTCCACCTTGGGCCGCGTCATTGCCGGCATATACGAGCCAAGCGACGGCACCGTCAGCTTCATGGGCAAGCCCGTCCAAAGCATGACCCCGCAGGAGCGGCGCGACCTTGTGATCAAGGTGCAGATGGTGTTCCAGGACCCCATGTCCTCCCTCAACCCACGCAAGCGCGTTGTGGATGCTGTCGGCGAAGCACCAGTTTTCCACGGCCTTGTGAGCGAGCGCGAGAAGGCCGCTTACGTGGACGATATGCTGGACCGTGTGGGGCTCGACCGGTCCTACAAGCAGCGCCTCCCCCACCAGTTTTCAGGCGGCCAGCGCCAGAGGATCGGCATTGCCCGCGCCCTTGCCGTAAAGCCCGAATTCTTGGTGTGCGACGAGGCGGTCGCGGCCCTCGACGTCTCCATCCAGGCCCAGATCCTGAACCTTTTCATGGATCTGAAGGACGAGTTCGACCTCACCTACCTGTTCATCAGCCACGACCTTGGTGTGGTCCACCACATCGCAAGCCGCATTGTCATCATGTATCTGGGCCGTGTGGTTGAGGTGGCCGACAAGGCCGACCTTTTTGCCGAGCCGAACCACCCCTACACCGTCGCCCTTCTGCGCGATGTGCCGCGGATCGACAGGCGCAACCAGGCCTATACGCCCATCAAGGGCGAGTTGCCCTCACCCATCAACCCACCGACAGGTTGCCACTTCCACCCCCGCTGCACCCACGCCTTCGAGCGGTGCAAGGTGGAGCGTCCGGCACTAAAGGCCATCGCGCCGGGACGCCTGTCCGCCTGCCACCTCAACGACCAATGACGGACGCGCCCGACACACTCATCGGCAAAAGCCTTGAGTGGTCGGGCGTCCATCACACCGCGGAGGGCGACTTTGCGGACCTTTCCACCCACACCGTCACCTATGAAACGGCGACCACCTGCTATGTGACGGCCGGCGGCAAGCGCGTGGGGGATGCCAGCTACACCTACACACGGCTGAGCCGCACCGTTGCCGTCGTCATATACCGCCCCTCTCTCTACCAGGGGCGTACCGACGTGACGCTGTACGCCATGTTCGACTTTGAAAAGGGCACCGACAGGGCTGTCATCCTTGATGGCGACACACCCTTTGCCGTTGCCGACGGCACGATCCGTACCGTGCCCACCCCGCCGCATCCGGCGTCCTGACACGGCCTGCGATCGGCCGTTTCCGCGTCGTGACCAAATGGTCATTCACAGCGCCCCGAACCAATCCAAAAGTTAATTAAACGGTTGTTGACTACCGCATTTCAGCCGCATATTTGAAGTTCCCAGGCAGTATTCTGCCGCTTTCAACTGTTGCGTGCTGGAGCAGAAATGGCAACCTATAAGATTTTCGAGAGTGAAGTCGGAACAGGCAGCAATCTTGACGTGTACGAAGTCTGGTTGACTGATGGTCAATTACAATTCGTAGTCGACGGACAGATCCGCCATGACATCGATTCGGTGACAGATTTTCTTATTTCCGCTGCGAAAAAGATAAATACGGGAAATAATGACGACACCATTGTCAAATCCTCCGGTAGTGTGGCGGACAAAGCCGTTGAGAATTTCGAGGGCGGCCACGGCGTTGCGCTCGACGACAAGAACGGCACGAACCCGTCCATCTCCATCCAGGGCGATGGGACAGAAGTGAAGATCTCTGGGGGCGGCGTTGGCGGCAACCTGCGGATCGATTTTGGCGGCCCCAGCGGCAAGACCACTTCAGAGGTCAACGCGTTCGTCGAGTTTGCCAATGACCTTCTCGGCAAAACCGGCATCACCCAACAGGAGGTGCTGACTGGCGTTCAGATCGGCGATTACACCCGCACGGTCACCGTCTCCACCCGCGACGACGACGTCCATCAGATCAAGTTCAAGTCCACTGGCGACAAAAAAGATCTCGGTTGGGCGGATGCCTATATCGACGACATTGCAATGACACAGTTTGGCGGAACAAAGATCCAGGACGGCAATGTCGGTGAAGGAAACTACACCGCCAACCAGATTCACATCGAATCTGATCCCACGCAAGTCGACCTTGGCTCCAACGGGGTCGGCGGGAAAGAAGTTTGGCAGTTCGAAAACGCAAATACCGCGCTAGACTTCCTCAACGCTATCCAGTCCGAGTTTGGCTCTGGTGCAGACTGGGATCAGATCATCGATGATGCAATCGAGTCCATCGCCGACGATCTTGGCGGCACGCAGACCCGCAACGGCAATGTCGCGGAAGACTACACCGCCAAGCAAATCAGGCTGACTGGTGACGACAAGAATATCGTGGATCTGGGCAGCCACAAAGTCGGCGGCAAGGAAACCTACGAATTCGATGACCAGGCGACGGCCCAGGAGTTCATCGACAAGGTCAGGGACGCTGTGGGCGTTGAGGGGCACGAAGGGCCGCTCGTCCAGGAATACGTCTACCAGGTCTCCGGCGGCGCTGGCATTTCAGGCTCGCCCAGGTTCGTGAGCAAAGACGCCTTCATCGAGTTCATCGGTGAGGAGTTCGGCGGCACCCTGAAGCGCGATGGCGGCGTTAGCGAAAGCTTCGACGGCGGCGCCAAGCTCGTCGGCGACGATCTATCCGACGTGCAGCTCGGCCCGCGCGGCGTCGGCGGCAAGGAAGTCTGGGACTTTGCAGATCAAGCCACGGCCGAGGCGTTCAAGGCCACCCTGGACGACATCTTCAGCTAGTGGTGGGCGGGGTGCCGACGCATCCCGCGCCCACCAGCACGCACAAAAAAGCCGCCCCGGTCCGTTCGGATCGGGGCGGCTTTCCTTTTGCAACCCACCTCACGCGGCGATGATACGCTCCTCACGCGGGGCGGTGTTGGTGACGCCAATCTCCTCCATGGACGCCACAACGGCGTCGATGATGAGGGAGATGTCGCTGTCGGTCAGATCGCCCATGCAGCCGATGCGGAAGGTGTGGGCCGAGGTGAGACGGCCGGGGAAAATCACGAAGCCGCGCCGCTCCATCGCCTCGTAGAACTTGTCGAACGCGTAGTTGGGATCGTCGGGGTCGTGGAAGGTGGCGATGATGGGCGAGGCATAGGCGTCGGGCATGAAGGTGGCAAAGCCGCGCTGGCGCAGCCCCTCCACAAGGCGGCGCCAGTTGTTGCGGTAGCGCTGGTTGCGCGGGGCAATGCCCCCCTCTTCGCGATGGCGCTTCACAGCCTCTCCCAGCGCCAAAAGCACATGGGTGGGCGGCGTGAAGCGGAACCACCCCTTCTCCTCCATGAACGCCCATTGGGCATGAAGGTCCAAAACGGCGGACGGCGAGCGACCCTTCCCCGCCTCAAGGCTGGCGCGCTTGCAAAGCACAAGGCTGACCCCTGGCACCCCTTCAAGGCACTTGTTGGGGGAAATCATCAACGCTTCCAGATCAAGGGCCGGCGCGTCGATCATGAAGCCGCCGAAGGAGGCAATGGCATCCACCATCAGCTTCACGCCGCGCGCTTTGCAGACAGCGGCAATCTCCTCAAGAGGGTTCAAGACCCCCGTCCCCGTGTCGCAATGGCAAAGGGCAACGTGGGTGATGGCAGGGTCGGCGGCGAGCGCGGCCTCAATGTCGGCGCCTGAAACCGGCGGGATGATGGGGCATTCCAGCGAAACCACATCGATGCCGATGGCCTCGATCACCTCCCGAAAGCGCATGCCGTAAAAGCCGTTCTCGACAATCAGCACCTTGGCCGTCGACTTGTCCACGAGCGTGTGGAAGGCGGCCTCGATGCCGTAGGTGGCGCTCCCCTGGACAGGCACGCACTCATACACCCCTTCGCCGTTGGCGATCTCGACGATGTATTGGCGAATGCCGCGCACAAGCTCCACCATCTCGGGGCTGTTGGGGCTCTTGTCGGCGAGCATGGCCTCCTTGACCGCGTGCGCGGTGGTCAAAGGACCAGGGGTTAGAAGGTAGGATTTATGCCGCTTCTCGGTCATCGCACGCTCCGTTCACTGCCCGTCTGGCCATTTCTTACAAGGCGCCCTTGAGGCCCGCCGCTGGTTGCAATGGAAACAACACTCACCACCACAATGGCGGACCCCACAAAGGTCCACACGTCAGGCACCTCGGCAAACACCATGTAGCCTGCGGCAACGGCGAAGATCAGCCGCACATAGTCCACCGGCGCAAGGGCCGAGGCCTCCGACACCTGGAAGGCGCCGATCATCATGAACTGTCCCGTCGTCCCTGCAAGCCCTATGGCCGCCAGATAAGGCCAATGCTCCGGCGCGATGGGCTCCCAGGTGAGCGCTGCAGGAAATGCCATTAGCAACAGGCCGAGGCTGGCGGAGTAGAACATCACCGTCATGCGCGCTTCGGTCATGGACAGTTTGCGGGTGACGATCATCAACCCCGCCGACACCAGCGCGCCTAAGAGCGCCAACAGCATCGCCGGTTGAAAGCCGCCGAAGCCCGGCCGCATCACCACCAAAACGCCCACAAAGCCGCCCACCACAGCCACGATGCGCCGCCGGCTGATCACCTCGCCCAAGAACACCGCCGCAAGGACGATCATGAAGGCAGCCTGGGTGAAGGTGAGCGTCGTTGCCATCGCCAAGGGCAGGAGCGAAAAGGCAAGGTAGAACAGCACCATGCCGACGGCGCTGAAGAGCGCGCGCAAACCGTGCAGGCCGATATGCCGCGTGCGCGCCACCCGCCCAGCGCTTGCAACGAGGATGGGCACGAAGATGATCGCCTGTGTTGCGAGGCGAAAGACCACGATCTGCGGCACCGACAGGTGTTCTGAGAGGATGCGCACAAGCACCATCTCCGCTGTGAAGAACACCCAGGCGCCCGTCAGAAGGCTGGCGCCAAGGATGTTGGGGGGCAGCGGCGCTGGCACCTTCAAGGCCGATCATGGCGCCGGGCCCCGATCTTCAAGCCGCAAAGGCAGGTCAAAGGGTGTGCCAGCGACCGTCCGCCGCCGACAAAGGCACCGCCTCGAAGGCGGCAATCCCCGCCTCAACGTCTTCAAGGGCGATGGGATAAGGTTTGCCTGAGGATATCGCGTCGGCGAATGCCTCCAACTGCATGCGCTCGGTGGAGACGGGCGGGACCGTGCGGGTGACGCGAGGGCCGTTGACGGGGGTTAGATCAAGCACCGTCTCGCCGCGCAGCTCGGCCGAGCCTTCAGAGCCGAACACCTGGATGCGGAAGATGGATGCTGTGGCCGTCATCGCCACGAGGTAGCCCGTGGGGCCTTCCTTGAAGCGGAACAGCATGTTGGTGGTGTCGTCGAACTCGATCTCGTGGGCGAGCCTGAAGCTTTGGGCGTTCACCGCGCTGATCGGCCCCAACAGGTGAATGAAGGCATCGATGACGTGAATGCCCGAACCCGCAAGACCGCCGGCCGGGCTTTCGGACGGGTCCACGCGCCACATGTCGGGCTTATAGCGCGCGCCCACGTGGCCGGACATGTTGCCTTCGATATGCAAAATGGTGCCGAGCGTCCCTGAGGACACCCAGTCCTTCAGCATCACCATCGCCGGCAAGAAGCGCCTGTTGTGCCCCGCCGCAAAGATGATCCCGGCCTCGCGCACAGAGGCCATCGCAGCCTCGATGCTGGCCCGTGTCAGCGTGACGGGCTTTTCGCAAAAGACGTGCTTGCCGGCGTTCGCGGCGGCCTTGATCTGGTCTTCGTGCTGGCTGTGGGGGGTGGCGAGCACCACACCGTCGATG
>JBCDCF010000212.1:0-6329 GCA_039182345.1 Pseudomonadota bacterium | reverse complement strand
GCTGCCGTGTTCGATGCGCTCGCCCCCGCCCTTGCCCATGTGGAGGCAAGTGGCGGCCCCCAGGTGGTGAAGGCGGACGGGCTGGCCGCCGGCAAAGGCGTTGTGGTGGCCGCCACTGCGCAAGAGGCGGCCGATGCGGTGCGCGCGTGCTTTTCCGGCGGCTTTGGCGCTGCGGGGGCACGGGTGGTGATTGAGGAGCGCCTTGTGGGGCCCGAGGTCAGCCTGTTTGCCCTTGCCGATGGCAACACCGTGCGCCGCCTTGCCACCGCACGGGACTATAAGCGCGCTTACGATGGTGACAACGGCCCCAACACAGGGGGCATGGGCGCAGTCTCCCCCGCGCCAGGTTTTGGCGAGGCGGATGCGGACGCGGCCATGGCCACCATCGTGGAGCCGGTTCTTGCCCACCTGAAGGCCGAAGGGGTGACCTATCGCGGCGTCCTTTATGCAGGCCTGATGCTGACGGAGGAGGGGCCCAAACTCATCGAGTTCAATGTGCGGTTCGGCGATCCTGAGTGTCAGGCCATCCTGCCGCGGCTTCATAGCGACCCGTTCTCGCTGATGCTGGCCGTCGCCGAGGGCCGCCTCGCCGAGGCCCCCATCGCGCTGTGCGATGACAGTGCTGTTGCCGTGGTGGTGGCCGCAGACGGCTACCCTGGACCAGCCCGCAAAGGCGAGGTGATTGGCGGGCTCGACACTGTCGCGGCCCACGGCGCCACCCTTTACCACGCCGCCACCAAGGCAACGGATGCCGGCATCACCGCCAATGGCGGGCGTGTGCTGGCGGCTGTCAGCCTGGGGCAGGATGCGGCGGCGGCCCGCACAAAAGTCTACGCCGCGCTTCAGCACCTTGATTTGCCTGGCGGGCGCTATCGGCGGGACATTGCGGCCTGACGGCGCGTCAACGCTAAGGCGGGAAGGCGGCAGCGAAGGCGGCCGCCAGTGCCTCATGGTCGTCGGGCGGGCCGGGGAACACGAGCGCGCCGGGCTCAGGCGCCACGAAGGCGAGCGCGTGAGCGGTCCACAAATGGGCGACCGGCCGAAGCCATGTGGTGTCGTCCAGCGTTCCAGGCTTCACGTTGACGATCGAAGGGTTGCGGGAAGGCTCGTGAAACAGGCGCGTCCCGCAGTCACGGCAAAAGCGACCGACCACGGTACGATCGCCGACCGCGCGCGACCAGGCGCCTGGCACTGCGCCTTTGAGGCTGAAGGCCGCCCGATCCACCGCCATCGACATGGAGAACGCGCTGCCCGACTGGCGCCGGCAGGCGGTGCAGTGGCAGGCGTAGAGTGTGCGGGGGCGCGCAGTGATCGCGTAGCGCACAGCCCCGCACTGACAGCCGCCCTCAAGCGGCAGGGAAAAGTTCACACCGGGGCGGCGGCGGCAACGTCCTCAAAGCCGCGCTTGGTGGCGGCCTTCTGCACCTCGTAGATGGAGCCGGAGCGGGCGGGCTGGGGCTGCGGCACGCGCACCGGCACGGCTTCAAGCCGCGGCTCCATGGTGGGGCTGCCGCACAGCATGCGCTCGTTGTACTCCTCGATGGAGTCAGCCTTTGTCATTGAGCCGAGAATGGGGAACGCATCGGCAGCCATCATCTCATAGAAGATGACGCCGCGGTCGCGGGGGGAGCGGTTGGTGGCCGACCCGTGCACGATGCGCGCATGGTGAATGGAGATGGAGCCTGCGGGCGCCATCAGTTTCACAGCGTCCTTCATGTCCAACCCGCACGCCTGAAGGTCCATGGTGCCGGCGAAGACCCCGTTGGCATGGTGGTTGAAAATCTGCGTCTTGTGGCTGCCTGGGAAGACCATCAGGGGGCCGTTCTCCTCGTCAACATCGTCCAGCATGACGCCGACGGCCAGAAGGTCGTCGTTGGTGTGGGGGTAGAAGGCAAAGTCCTGGTGCCAGTCCACAGGGGCACCGTAGCGGGCCGACTTCACGTTCAGCTTTGAGGTGTGAAGGCGGACATCGGGCCCCACAAGGTCGCGCACCGGCGCAAGCAGTTTGTCGGAGCGCATCAGCGCGTTCATCACCGCGCTTTGGGTGTGGGGCAGCTTCACCCGTCTGAGGCGGGGGTCGTCCGGCGTGTGACTGTCTTCAAGGTCGAGCGTGTCGGTGCTTTCGGTGAGGCCACGGGCCAGGTCGCGAAACCGGTCCAGCTCAGCCTTGCAGTCGGCCACCACCGTGTCGGGGAGCCAGCGCTCCAGCACCACGTAGCCGTTTTGTTCATAGAAGGTGACCTGATCTTCGCTCAGGACCTCGCGTTCGGCGGGGGGGCGATGCGCCATCGGGGTTTCCTCTGCTGTCATTGTGACACCAGCCTACACCAATGCGGGGCCTCTATAGAACGGTTTGGGGAACGGGTGTCCGTCCCAAGGGTTATCACGGCGGAGGTCCATGTGCGCGCCAAGATCCTGAAGGCCCTGACGGGCTTACGCCATAACTACTGGTTTTGGCCGTCACTGTTGACGCTGGTTGCCATTGTTCTCGGGTCCGTCCTGCCGTTGGTGGACGGCCGGGTCGGCACCGGGTGGATGGAGGCGACGGGCTTCGGCCGCCCTGTCCAGGTGGATGGCGCGCGGGCGATTTTGACCACCATTGCCGGCGCCGTCCTTGGCGTTGCCGGGGTGTCGTTTTCCATCACCATTGTCGCTGTGTCCTTTGCCAGCGGCAACTACGGCCCCCGCCTCATCGGCAACTTCATGCGCGACAGGATCAACCAGGTGGTCCTCGGCATCTTCGTGGCGACCTTTGTCTATGCCATTTCCGTCCTCAGCACCGTCCATGCGGCAAGCGACGGCCAGTCGGCGCAACTTGCAGCGTTCGTTCCGCAAATTGCGCTTATGGTGGCTCTGGCGCTGACGCTAATCTCCATCGGCGCGTTGATTGTCTTCATCCACCATGTGCCTGAATCCATCGACATCATGAACCTTGTGGCCGAGGTGGGGATGGCCTTGCGCGCCAGGGTCAGCGCCGTCCTCGATGAGGCGGGCGAGATGGAAAAGAGCCCCCATGGCCCCTGGCAAGACGGGGCGGATGACGGTGCAAGAGCCCTTTATGCCCCCCTGTCAGGTTACGTGCAGCAGGTGGACGTGACCTACCTTGCCGACGAAGCGAAGGAGGCCGGCGTCCAGGTGCGCGCCATCGCGCCGCCAGGAACGTTCGTGGTAAAGGGGGAGGCTGTGCTTCTTGCCCGACCCGCCCACAAGGTCGACACCGCGTTGGGGGAGAGACTGTGCGCAGGCGTTGTGGTCGGCGCCCAGCGCAGCGACGTCCAGGACATTGCCTTCCTCGCCGACCAGCTGGTGGAGGTGCTGGCGCGTGCGCTTTCGCCCGGTGTCAACGACCCTTTCACCGCAATGACCTGCCTTGACTGGATGCGCAGTGCGCTGACAGCGTTCGTGGATGAGGAGACGCCGCAGCGGGCCGACGACAGTGCCATCGTCATCCACCGCATGCTGACCCTTCAGACCATGGTGCAGCGCACCTTCCAACGCGCCCGCCCCTATGTGGCGACAGACAGGAACACTGCCATCCATGCGATGGGGGCTCTCGGCCGGTTGGTGCATGCCGCCAAACGCGAAGACGATGTGGCCGTCCTCACCCGTGAGATGGAGCGGTTGGCCGATGCCGTGCTTGCCGTGTTTGAGGATGCCGACACGCGGCGCACCATCACCGACCTTGCCAAAGGCCAAGCCGCCGACACCGCCTCCGGCCGGCCGCGGGTTCCTGTCGGGGCGTGACGGGCTGAAGAAAAACGCGGCTCAACCCATCCGGCCCGATGAAGGGGGATGGGACTGAGCCGCGTGTCGCTCTTTATTGGAGAGGTGCTTCAGCGCCTCTGAGCACCCGGTCGAAACAGCCGGGCCGCGTGTGCGCTAAGCCGTGTAGCCTTGAATGGCTGCGTTGGCCTGTGCGTCCTTTTTCGACTTGTAGCCCGTGGCGGCCGCCCCGACGACTTTGCCGTTGCTCGCCACCCTGCGCCAACGCCAGGCATCTCGCTTATCCTGGTAGAATTCCCACTTGTCCTTGGCACGCTTGCCCCGCTTGGCGTTCGCCTCGCAGTCGGACTTCTGCTTGTAACCTTCGCACGAAGCGCCGACGACCTTGCCGTCTTTCGACAGCATGCGCCAACGCCATTCACCTCGTTTATCTTGGTAGTGCTCGACCTTATCCTTGCTCGCAGCCATTGTTGATTCCCCACATCGCCTTTGGAAATGATGGTCGATCCCGACCCGGAATATCAAGCGCTTTGTAGATGATTTCTCGAATTGATGGGTCGAGGCGTGATTTTGTTGGCACACTTTTGGTCGCAAATGCAGTTATCGGCGGTGCCAGCCGACGATGAAAGCCTTCTTTATCAATGCCAACCGCACCGAACCGCGTGACACGACGGACTAAATTAACCCGCGGTGATGGTGTGAGCATCCCGGTGGATAACCTTGAAGTCGACAGATTCGTCGGCGGTGTTTGTGAGCCGGCGAAGGGGTTTACCCTACATCACAGCGCCGATTTGCCAAGGCACAAACTCATGGTCGCCGAGGCCTTGTGCTTCCGACTTGGTCGCCTGGCCGGAGGCGACCGCGAGAATCTGGCGATACATGTGCCGGCCGACCTCTTCCACACTCGCCTCGCCCGTCAGGATCGGGCCGGCGTCGATGTCCATGTCCTCGTTCATCTTGGTATAAAGTTCTGTGTTGGTGGCGACCTTGATGGTCGGCGCAGGCTTTGACCCGAAGGCCGACCCCCGACCGGTGGTGAACACCACGACGTTGGAGCCCGATGCGATCTGCCCTGTGACCGAGGCGGGGTCGTAGCCGGGCGAGTCCATAAAGGCAAAGCCGGGCGTCGACACCGGCTCGGCATACTCGTAGACCCCCGTGAGGGGTGTGGTGCCGCCTTTGGCCGCCGCCCCGAGGGACTTTTCCAAAATGGTGGTGAGGCCGCCGCGCTTGTTGCCGGGGGAGGGGTTGTTGTCCATGGAGCCCTTGTTGCGGGCCACATAGTCCTCCCACCAGCGGATCCTTTCGATCAGCTTTTCGCCGACCGCGGTGCTGGCGGCGCGCTCGGCCAGAAGGTGTTCGGCGCCGTAGATCTCAGGCGTTTCGGCAAGGACGCCTGTGCCACCCTGGGCGACCAGAAGATCGCACGCATAGCCGAGCGCAGGGTTGGCGGTGATGCCCGACCAGGCGTCCGACCCGCCGCACTGGAGCGCCACCATCAAGTCGCTTGCGGGGCAGGGCTCTCGGGTCGCGTCGTTGGCGATGGGGAGCATCGCCTCGACCTTGGCAATCCCCGCATCGACGGTGCGGCGCAGACCGGCAACGTCCTGGATGTTCATGGTGGAGAAGAGGGGGCCCTGTTTCAGCCCGTAAGCTTCCAGGAGCCAGTCGATCTGGTTCATCTCGCAGCCGAGGCCCACCATCACCACGCCGGCATGATTGGGGTGGCGGGCATAGCCCCACATGGTGCGCTGAAGGGCGGCGAACCCGTCGCCCGACCCCGCCATCCCGCAGCCGGTGCCGTGGGCGAAGGCGACCACGCCGTCGACGTTGGGATAGTCGGCCAGCCGATCGGGCGTGAAGTGGGCGGCGATCTTGTGGGCGGCGGTGGCCGAGCAGTTCACGCTGGTGATGAGGGCGATGTAGTTGCGCGTCCCCACCCGGCCGGAGGGGCGCTTGTAGCCCATGAAAGTGTCGCGGGTGGCAGGCTCCGGCGCAGGGTGGAGGTTGGTGCCGAAGGTGTAGGCATAGTCGGTGTTGCGGAAGGCAAGGTTATGGTCGTGCACATGCTCGCCGGCCGCAATGTCGCGCGATGCGTAGCCGATGATCTGCGCGTACTTCTTGACCGGCGCGCCGGAGGCGATGGCGTGAAGGGCGATCTTGTGCCCGCGCGGGATCAGACCTTGGGTGGTCACCCCTTCAACGCTCACCCCCGCTTCCAGGGGGCGGGTTGCGGTCACCACATCGTCGGCCGCGTTGAGGCGCACAACGCTCGGCCCATCCTGTTGCCCGGCCATCACTTCACTCCTACGGCTCACCGTGTCTGACCCGATGAGCCGTAGCGCATTTGCGCCGCTTGCACAGCCCGCCCGGTGTCTCTCTAGAGGAAGAGGTGGGTGAGCTGCGGGAAGAAGAGCACCAGCATCAACACGAAGATCTGCAGGCAGATGAAGGGCAGGAAGCCCTTGAAGATCTGCGGCAGCGTGATGTGCGGCGGTGCGACGGACTTCAAATAGAAGGCTGCCGGGCCGAACGGCGGCGACAGGAACGAGACCTGCATGTTCACGCAGAACAGGATGCCAAACCAGATGCGCGCCTCGTTCGGC
>JBCDCF010000211.1:0-6344 GCA_039182345.1 Pseudomonadota bacterium | reverse complement strand
GTCTGCCGTCCAGGGTCTGACGCTGATCTACTCAGGTGGCCAAAACGTCGACGTCAGCGACCAGGAGGCCACCTGGTTTGCCTTCTTCGGCCGCGACTTCCTGTTTGGCATTGCCGTGCCTGTGTGGATCTTCCTCGGTCTTGCCGTGGTCTTCCACATTGTCTTGACGCGCACCACCTATGGGCGCCGTGTGTTCGCTGTCGGCGGCAACACGGTGGCAGCCGCCTTTTCAGGCATTCGGCGGGGGCGGGTGGTGTTTTCCACCTACGTCATCTCCGCCTTTACCACATATTGCGCGGCGGTGATCTTGGGCAGCCGTGTCATGGGCAGCCAGAACAATGTGGGCCAGGGGTATGAACTCTTGGTGCTGGCGGGCGTCATCCTGGGCGGCACGTCGCTTCTTGGCGGGTCGGGCTCCATCATCAAGACGGTGATCGGCGTCCTCATCCTCGGCTTCATCCAGAACGGGCTGTTGCTCCTCGGCTACCAATACTATGCCCAGTGGCTGGTCACCTGGATTGTCATCATCCTTGCGGTGTGGCTGGACGTTGCCTCCAAGCGCGGCCGCCTCTTCACCGGCACCAACTGACGGCGGATGTGATGGCCAACGCCCTGTCCCGCCTGTCGCGCTTCAGCGTGGTGCCGCCCATCTGGCTCTTCACGGCGGCCTGCGCCATCTTCTTCAGCCTGACGACGGAAAACTTTGCCGAGATCGGCAACATCCAGAACATCCTGCAGCAGACCTCCACCATCGGCCTCATCGCCCTTGGCATGACGGTGGTGATGATCAACGGCAACATCGACCTTTCGGTGGGCGCCGTCGTGGCGCTGGCGGCAAGCCTTGCGGTGGGTTTGCAAGGCGAGATCGGCATGCTTGCCGCCGTCGGCGTCGGCCTCATGTCAGGCATCGCCCTCGGCTTCATGAACGGGATGATCGTGTGGAAGACCGGGGTGGACGCCTTCATCGTCACCCTCGGGGCGATGATCGGTGTGCGCGGCCTCGTGTTCGTCTACACCGAAGAACAGTCCTTCTTTGCCATGGACTTTGCCTATTCAGACTTCGGCATGTCGTCCGTTGCCGGTCTTCCCACACTCGCCTGGGTGTTCTTGGGCTTTACGGTGCTGATGCACTGGTTGATGACCTCCACCGTCCACGGCCGCAACGCCTATGCGGTCGGCGGCAACCGCGAGGCGGCCATCAATGCCGGCATTCCCGTCGGCCGGCACATGGTCATCAATTTCATGATCGTGGGGTTCTTCGCAGCGCTCGCAGGCATCACGCTCTCCACCCAGATGGGCGCCTCCACCCCCAATCTGGGGCGCGAATATGAGCTTTGGACCATCACCGCCGTGGTCCTTGGCGGCACCAAGTTGACAGGGGGCACAGGCTCCATCATCGGCACCTTGGGCGGTGTCCTTGCCATCGGCATTTTGCGCAACGGCATGAACCTCATGCAGGTGCCGGCCTTTTACGTCCTCGTCATCCTCGGCGTGATCTTGATTGCGGTCCTCTTCATCGACCGCCAGGTGAACGCGGTCGGCAAGGAGGACGTGAGGATATGAACCGCCCCGCCACCCACACCGCCGCAGAACTTGCCGAGTTGAAGGCCCGAGCGCCTCTCCTGGTGCTGGACGCAATCACCAAGCGCTTCCCCGGCGTCATCGCCCTCAACGACGTCACCTTCGACGTTCAGCCTGGCGAAGTGCACGCTTTGTTGGGGGAGAACGGCGCCGGCAAGTCGACGCTCATGAAGGTCCTTGCCGGCAACCATAAGCCCGATGCCGGCCAGATCCACCTTGAGGGCGAGGCGGTCCACTTCGACAGCCCCATGCAGGCGAAGAACGTAGGCATCGTCCTCATCCACCAGGAGCTCTCCCTGGTGCCGGAAATGACGGTGGCGGAGAACATCTTTCTGGGCTCCCTGCCGTCGGGCCTCTTCAACACCGTGAAGTGGCGGGATCTTTACGCAAAGTCGGGCCGCATCCTCGACACCCTCGGCTGCCCGTTTGCGGCGACGGAAAAGGTGGGGCGCCTGTCCATCGCCCACCGCCAGATGGTGGAGATTGCCCGCGCCCTCGTCTTCACGCCCAAGGTGGTGGTGTTCGACGAGCCCACAGCCTCGCTGACAGACGCTGAAAAAGGCGTCCTCTTCGAGGTGATTGGCGGGTTGAAGGCCAGCCATGTGGGCATCGTTTACATCTCCCACAGGATGGACGAAATTTTTACCGTCTCCGACCGCCTGACGGTGCTGCGCGACGGCATGGTCCGCGGCACCCTTGTGACGGCCGAGACCGACGAGGATGCCGTCACACAATTGATGATCGGTCGCTCCTTGAAGGGCCGCGCCAAGTCGGAGGCTGCGGCGGACGGCGCGGTGGCGCTGGACGTCAAAGGCCTCACCTGCGGCACCCTTTACCGCGACATCTCCTTCACCGTGCGGCAGGGCGAGGTGGTGGGCATGTACGGCCTTGTCGGTGCGGGCCGCACGGAGGTGGCCGAGACGCTGTTTGGCCTTCGCACACCGCAAGAGGGCGAAATCCGCATCGACGGGTCGCCCGTGAAAATCGGCGCGCCGCCACAGGCCATTTCCCTCGGCCTTGCCCTTGTGCCTGAAAGCCGCAAGGAGCAGGGCCTCGTCCTCGGCATGAGCTGCAGGGATAATATGTCCATGGCGCAGCTCGACACGGTGTCCTCAGGCGGTTGGCTGAGGACATCGGCCGAGCAGGAGATCTACGACACCTACGCCAAGCGCTTGGACCTTCGCGCCCCTGGCCCTCACGCCCTTGCCGTCAACCTGTCGGGCGGCAACCAGCAGAAGGTGGTGATCGGCAAGTGGCTGAGCACCGCGCCGCGCATCCTCATTCTGGATGAGCCCACGCGCGGCATCGATGTGGGCTCCAAGGCGGAGATCCACGACCTCATCCGCGCCCTTGCGCGCAGCGGCCTTGCCGTCCTCGTCATCTCCTCGGAAATGCCTGAGATCATGGGGGTGTCCGATCGCGTTCTAGCGCTCTATCACGGCCGCCTTGCAGGTTCGTTCGATGCCGCCACGCTGACGGAGGATCGCCTTGTGCAGGCGATTTCGGGCCTATGAGTGCGGCAGGACCCATGGGGGAGGCCTACCGCCACGGCGGCACCCCCGTCACGCAGGCCAAGCGCCCCCTGACGCGCCATGAAATGCTGCGGTTCCTGGACTTCATTGAGGAGTTGCAGAGCGAGGCGGCCCACGTTCTGCCACGTCAGACCCCTGATGCGTACCTGCACATCACCATCCACCTGATGCGCAACCACATCGAGGGCAAGCTCACCACCATCTCCACCCTCGCCATGGCCGCCCACGCCCCTTACGCGACGGCCATCAGGCGCATCAGGGAGATGCAGCTTGAAGGGCTGATCCTCCAGCGCCCGCGCACCAAGTCCGGCAAGACGTTTTCCCTTCACCCGAGCCCGCACCTCATCGAGGCGTGGCAGGACTATGCCCACCGCATCAAGCTCGTGGTGGGGCGCACCATCGGCCTTGGCGAAGGCGGCCACGGGGCGGACTACTATTTCGGCGGCTCGTACTTGAAGGCGCGGATCATCCCGCTGCCGGCCGTCCACACCGAGCCTTTGACGCTACAAGGCCCTTTGCGCCTTCTCGTCCACGCCGACCCCACCTTCATGGCAATGGATACGCTGAAGCGGCAGCTTGAAAATGTCCTCGGGGCAGGGCTGCGCAGTCGGGCCCTTTCCATCGACCGCCTGCGCGATGAAATCCTGAAGAATGCCCAGAGCGCTCAGTCGGCCTATGACATCATGGCCGTGGACCTGCCCTGGATTGGTGAGTTTGCCGAAAAGGGTGTTTTGCAGCCCCTTGATGGGTTTGTGAGGGGCGGGGCCATCAACCGGTCCGACTTTCATCCCGCGGGGTGGAACGGTGCGCTCTACCAGGGCCACCAATACGGCATCCCCATCCAGACGACGCCTGAATTGTTGTGCTACCGCACCGACCTTTTCGAGGCGGAGGGGATCGAGCCTCCGCAAACCACAGACGCGCTGCTTGAGGCGGCCCGCAAGCTTCACAGGCCCGACAGGGGGTTGCGGGGGCTTGCGTGGAATGCGGCGAAAGGCACGCCCCTTGGCCACACCTTCTTGATGGTGATGGCCGCCTTCGGCCAGCCCGCGCTCAACCTTCGCGCCCACGACGACGGGTTCGACGCAACGGACCTCTCGGGCGAGCACCTGCGGCCCATGTTCGACAGCCCTGCCGCTGCCGAAACGGCAGACTATCTGATGCGCCTTCTCAACGTGTCTCCGCCGGGCATCTTGTCCATGTCCTGGTACGAAAGGGTGGTGGCCTACGGGGATGGTAAGGTGGCAATGGCCTACACCTACACCCTCCTTGCCCCCTACTTCGAGCGTGACGCCACGCGCCCCGCCAACGGTAAGACAGGCTTTCTGCCCCATCCGAGAGGGCCGCGCGGGCACACCATCGCCCCCGTCGGCGGCTACGTTTTGTCGATCCCCGCCAACTTGGCACCTGAGCGGCGCGAGGCTGTGGAAAAGGCCGTAGGGCTCCTGACCTCGGCCGAAGTCTCAAAGCTCTACATCACCTCAGGCTCCAGGGCATGCCCACGCTTTTCGGTCAGCGCCGACCCTGAGGTGCAGGCCCTTTCGCCCACAGTGAAGGCCATGGACGGGTTCGCCCGCCAAGGCCTCCTTCAATACTGGCCGCGCCCGCCGGCCCCGCAGATCTCCGCCATCATCGAGATTTGCGGCACCGTCTTCCACGACATGCTGCGCGGGTTGATCACGCCTGCTGCCGCCCTCGCCACGGTCCAAAAAGAGGCCGAGGCGCTCATGCTCACACCGAACGATTAGAGGACAACGCCATGGATCCGGACCGCTTGAAGGGCAAGAACGTCATGATCACCGGTGCCGCCCAAGGCATGGGTGCGGCGATCGGCGAATACTTCGCGGCCCAGGGCGCCAATGTGTGCCTTGGCGACATCAACCTTGACGGCGTGTCGGCAGTGGCCGACCGCATCAACGGGGCCGGCAACGGCAAGGCCATCGCCGTCCCTTTGAATGTGACGAAGCGGGAGGACAATGCCGCCGCCGTCGCCGCCACGGTGGAGGCGTTCGGCTCCCTCAACGTCGCGCTGATGAATGCGGGCATCAACAAGCCACGCTTCTTCATGGATATCGACGAGGAAAACTGGGACACCATCATGGATGTGAACGCCAAGGGCATGCTGTTCGGCATGCAGGAGGCGGCGCGCCAGATGATCGAACAGGGCAAGGACAATGGGCCTTACAAGATCATCAATGTGGGATCTATCGTCTCGCGCACCACCTTTGACGATGTCATTCCCTACTCCTGCTCCAAACACTGTGCGCTGGCTCTCATCACAGGGGGCGCGCGGGCGCTTGTGGAGCACAACATCACCGTCAACGGCTATGGGCCGGGTGTGGTGAGGACAGAGTTGTGGGAGCAGCTGGACAAGGACCTTGTGGCCATCGGCAAGTTCGACAAGCCGGGCGAGTCCATGGATGCCATCGCCCGCAACATGATCTTGATGAAGCGCTACTCCTACCCTGACGATGTGGTGGGGACGGCCGCGTTCCTGGCAAGCCCTGAGTCCGACTACATGACAGGCCAGCTCATCATGATCGATGGCGGCATGGTGATGCAGTAGCCGCACGGCCGGGCATCCGGCCATAGGGGCCGTTCACCGAAAAATCCTTGCAATCGATTGCGTGAGCGCGGATAACTGCCAAAACGCCAATGCAATCGTTTGCGCAAATCGCAACAATGGGCGCGGATCGAGCCCATCGCCCAGCCGGCAAGGGAGGCCAGCCATGTCATCAGATGCCTTGAACCCCAGGATCCTCCAGCCGGGCGATATCGACCCCAACTGGCGCTGGGACAGGCACTTGCCGGCCTGGGGCCACACCGCGGTGGACTTTGAGCGGCGCGTCGATATGGACCGCCTGCGCCGCTATCGCCTGTCACGAGCCAAGCAAGCGCTCAAAGAATCGGAGTGCGGCGCGCTCCTCCTGTTTGACGTCAACAACATCCGCTACGTTTCAGGCACCAAGATCGGCGAGTGGGAGCGCGACAAGATGTGCCGCTTCGCTCTGCTTGCCGGCGATGAAGAGCCCTACGTGTGGGACTTCGGCTCTGCTGCCGTTCACCACCAGGTCTATTGCGACTGGCTGAACCCTGAGCATTGCCGCGCAGGCGTTGTGGGGATGCGCGGGACCATCCCCCCGTCCTTCGGCCTGATGAAGCGCTATGCGGAAGAAATTGCCGACCTGTTGCGCCAGGCCGGTGTCGCCGACATGCCCGTCGGTCTCGACT
>JBCDCF010000210.1:0-6350 GCA_039182345.1 Pseudomonadota bacterium | reverse complement strand
GCCTCGCGGGAGGTGATCCCTTGTGCCACGAGCGCCGTCTCCAGCGCCATGCGGCGTTGACGCTCCACATGAAGCTGGGCGGCAAGGTCGAACACGATGGCAGAGAGCTTGTCGAGATCGGGGTCGCGAAAGAACGTCAGTTCATCCAACGCGCGGGTCACGATGCCTTCTCCGCCTCAAGCACGGCCCAGGGGAAGTGCCATTCCTTGCGCTTGGGCCAAGCGAGCGTGTCGAGCCGACCTTCCCCGCGCTCATCGAACGCCACCCAGCGCGCATTGGTGAGGCCCGCGGCCTCGCAAAGGGCCACGGTGTCGGCACTCATGGCGCCAGGCATGAAAGGCTCGTTGTTGCGCGCCCCGTGCTCCATGGCAGCAAGATCGCGGAAAGGGTCGCCCGTGTACTGAAAATCCAGCATTCTGAGCGCGCCGCCGGGCTTTAGCAGCCGCGCCGCCTCCTTGATGGTCGCCTCGATGGCAGGGCGCGGCATCTCGTGCAAAAGCATGGTGGAGGTTACAAGATCGGCCGAGCCCTCTTCGAGCCCCGTCGCCTGACAGTCTGCCTGAAGGTAGGTGACCGGAAGGCCAAGCGCCTCGGATTTTTCGTGCGCCATCTTCAGGCACGGCGCGGCAAGGTCGACGCCAATCACCTCAGCGTCGGGCCAGGCCCGCTTCATGGGCCAGGTGGATTTGCCGAACCCGCAGCCAAGGTCGACGATGCGGCCGAGCTTGCGGTCCTTCAAAGGGGCAAGACAGGTGTCCACGAAGGCGCGGTGGAAGGTGTAGTCATCGTTCCCGCCAAGCATGACGAGCTTTGCCCCAAGCTCATAGGTGTGGGCCGACATGTCGGACTGCCAAACGCCGCCTGGCTGCACGTGAATGTCCCAGTCGGTGTACCACTGAGGCACGTCAAAGTCGGGGTTCAGCGTCAGGGTGCCTTCAGGCGCCTCAGGCGTCGTGATGGGCGGCGCGTCGGCAACGGCGTTCTCAACCGCCCGCCACAGCATTTTCTGCGACCCCCTCTCCATCCACGCAAACCAGGGATAAAGCGACAATGTCTCTGCCACGTCGCCGGCGCCCTTGCGGTCGGCGGGGGCATCGTCCTTGGTGGCCGCCTCATACTCCTCGTGAAGCGCCGGGTAGAGCGTGTCGGCCCAGCGGCGACGCAGCGCCAGCACGAAGTCCAGATCAGCGCGGATGTCATGGGGGTTGGGTGTCACGGTTGGCCCTTCCTATGGCATGGGGTCAAATGGCAGCGGGTCAAAGTGCAAGGGCGGCCTGATGGCCTTCGTAGACGGCTTCCAGCGCTGTGCGCGGGGCTTGCGCGTCGCCCACCGCCCGCACCCTCACCGCGCGGTTGCCGAATGCGCCCTTAAGGTCAGCCACAAGCTGATCGCGGGGGGCGCCATGGGTGGGGGCGACAACGGCGTCGACGCCTGTCAGCGGGGCGCGCCTGTCGGTGGAAAGGTCCAACACCTCCGCCGTGCTGCCGTCGAACCCCATCACCGTCTGCAGGCCCTTGATGGCAACGCCCTTCTCCTTCAGCCGCGCCCGCATGGCGAAGCTTGAGTAAACGGAGATGGTCCAGCCAGGGGTTCCCGTCGGCGCCAAAAGCGTAACCTGATGGCCCTTGTCGGCCAGCCACTCGGCCACCGACACCACCGACCAGGTGCCGAGCGTATCCTCCAGCACCACGTGCGCACCGAGTGTCGCCTCGGTCCTGATGGCCTCCTCCAGCGTCAACGCCTTGCCGCTTTCAAGGCTGCGGGCGCGGGGGGCAGCGCCTGTGGCAAGAAGGACGGCGTCTGGTGCAGCGTCCGCAAGCGAGCCGGCATCGGCGCGGGTGGCGGTGCGCACGGTGACGCCGGCACGCTCCAATGCGCTGCGTTGATAGGCAAGGAGCATCTCAAAATCGGACCGCAGCGGCATGGTGGATACCTTGGCAAGCGTGCCGCCCAGACCGTCGCCCGCCTCCCACAGCTCCACATGGTGCCCGCGCTCGGCGGCAATGGCGGCTGCCTCCATGCCCGCAGGGCCGCCGCCCACAACGACAACGCGCCGAGCATCGCCGTTGGCATGGCGTGCCTCGGTGTCGCCCTCAAGCCCCACACGCGGATTGGTGAGGCAGGTGATTGGAAGGTTCAGCGCCAAAAAGCCCGCGCAGCCCTGATTGCAGTTGATGCAGGGGCGGATCTCCGCCTCGCGCCCCTCGGCGCTCTTTTTCACAAGGGCGGGCTCGGCAATGTGGGCCCGCGCCATCCCCACCATATCGGTATCGCCTTTGGAGAGGGTCTCCTCCGCCTCCGCCATCGTGCGGAACTTGCACACGGCAAAGACTGCGGGAGGGGTGGGAAGATCGGCCAGCGCGCCTTTGATGGCAGGGGCAAGGTGGCGGAAGGCGCCCGGCTCAAACGACATGTCGGCCATCTGCGTGGAGATGGTCTTGCTGCCATGGTAGGCGGAGTGGCTGACATTGACGAAATCCACAGGCACCGCTTCGACCAAGGTGCGCACGATGCGGGCCATGTCCTCAAGCGTCAGCCCGCCTGGCAAGAACTCGTCCGCGCTGATGCGAATGCCGAGCGTTGCATCCCCCACAGCCTCGCGGACCCGGCGCAACGTTTCCAGCGCAAACCGCAGGCGATTGTCCTCGCTGCCGCCATAGCGGTCCGTGCGCATGTTCACGGCAGGGGACAGGAACTGTTGCAGAAGGTGGCCATGGGCCATCTGCAGTTCGATCCCATCAAGTCCGGCCTTGAGAAGGTTTTTGGCCGTCAGTGCATGGGCCTCAACCACCGTCTCGATCTCCGCCTCGCTCATGGGGTGAGGCGGCGGCGCGGTGCCCGTCCACGGCGTGGGCGAAGCACACCATGACGCTGTGCGCGTGAAGTTGCCGTCAATATGCCGGCCGAGGTGGATGATTTGCCCGAAAAGCTTTGCGCCCCCTGCGTGCACCGCCTCAGCCACCTTGGCAAAGGCGGGGATCGCGGCACGCTCGTACCCGTTCACCCCTTGGGCGCGGCCAAGAGAACTCTCGTGAACCCTGATCCCCTCAAAGATGATCAGCGCCACGCCCCCTTCGGCCCGTGCGCGATGGTAGGCGGCATGGCGCGCGCTCGGTAGGTTCGCCTCGCCATAATTGGTGGTGTGCGCTGGAACGAAAATGCGGTTTCTGAGCGTCGTCTGCCCCACCACAAGCGGGGTTAGAGCGTGCGCGTACAGCCCCCCTTCGGCGGCGGCACGGTGCGATCCATTCTGCGATTCACCCATGGACGCGCCCCTCGGTTGTTGACTTCCGCAGCGCTCGAACGATAACTTTGTAATAAATATAACACAAGAAGCGCACTCATTTGTATGATGCCAGTGGGGTGAGGACATGGCACAGTCTTTGGCGCGGCAACCTGAAACACCGGCGCCGCCAACACCCCTTGCCTTTCGCCGCGTCCCTGGGCGCGATTGGGTCCGCGCCGACCTCGACAAAAGGGCGGGCGAACTCGTCCGCGCCGTCCCCGCCGCCCTCAACACTGAGATTGAAGCTATGCTTCGCAAGGTCCGCCGCCAGGGGTTGACCTTGGAAACGGTGGAAGCTGAGGACACGCTCCTGCCCTCCCTTGCCCGCATGGTGCCCCAGATCCGCGCCGAGCTTGATGAGGGCTCAGGCGTCACGGTGCTGACGGGCATTGCCGTCGACACCCTCGACGATGAGGATGGCGGCATCCTCGCCTATGCCATCGGCAACCACATCGGCCGCATCCTGCGCCAGGGGATCCATAAAGACAGGCGCATCTTCACCGTCACCAACACAGGCGATACGAGCGATCCCATCCGCATCGGCGCGACGGCCAAAAAGTCGGCCATGCACTCAGACAATGCGTGCCTTGAGCGCCGCGCGGCCGACTATCTGGGCCTCTTTTGCGTCGAAAACGCTGCCTCTGGCGGGGACAGCACCCTCGTCTCAGGCCAGACCCTTTATCGCGTGGTTCTTGAGGAGCGGCCTGATCTTCTGCCCCTCTTCCACAGGCCCTGGCACTTCCAGCCGCCGGCCCTTCACACCTGGCCGGAAGGCCCGCAAACCATAAAAAAGCCCATCTTCGACACCGAAGACGGGGTCCTTCATGTCCACTACGCCCGTGTGATGATCGAAAACGGGGCCAAGAAGCGCGGCGTTGCCCTCACAGGCGAGGAGCGCGAGGCGCTGGACTGGTTCGACACCGTTCTGGAGCGGCCCGAGATTGTGTGGACCCACACCCTGGGGTCCGGCGAACTTCTCCTCACCCACAACCTTGCAACGCTTCACGGACGCCTCGCCTTCACCGACGATGGCACGAAGCGGCGCGTTCTAAAGCGCATTTGGATGCGCGCCAGAGGGGCGGGCGACGATCCCGCACTGATGGCCCTTAACACCGACCGCTATGGGAGCCAGGCCACGTGAGCCGACACCTCAACCTCACCGCCGTCTCACGCGACGGGGCCACCGCCCCTTTGTCGCTGGAGCTTGAGGCCGTCCTCAACATGGGCTCGGCCACACGTGATGCGGCCGTTGCCAAGCTCCACCAGGACGAGGTGGCCCTCCACGGCGTGAAGATCGCCACCCACGTGCCCGCGCCGCGGCTTTACCCGATGGCGGTGGACGGCGTCTCCACAGGCGACCGCGTTGAGGTGCACACCGATGAGACCTCGGGCGAGGTGGAAATCGTCCTCGTCTTCGCCGACCAGCTTTATGTGGGCGTCGGTTCCGACCACACCGACAGGCTGCTCGAGCGCGCCTCCATCCCCTACTCCAAACAGGCCTGCGCCAACGTCATCGCCCCGACGGTGTGGCCGTTCGCTGAGCTGGCGGAGACCTGGGACCAGTGCATCCTACGCTCCTGGGTGGACGGGCGGCTCTACCAGGAGGTGGGCGTGGATGCCTTCCTGCGGCCTGAAGCCATCCGCGACCTCCTCACCGAGCGCGCGCCAGGCTTTCCGCAACAGCAGTCCCTTGCCTTTTGCGGGACCATCGTCTCCGTCGACAAACGGCTCGGCTTCGGCAAACGCTGGGAGTTCGAGCTGGAGGACCCCGCAGGGGGCCGCACGATCCGCCACGCTTACGATGTGGTCGACATGTTCTCCATGATCGCCCCCGAGTACCGCGTACCGGTGCTGACCGGCTCGGTCGGCCCAGAAGACCTAAACCGTTCTTGACGAGGTTAACCGCATGACACGCTTCATGTCCGTCCGCGCTGTCGGTCTCTCGCTCATGATGGTGTCTGCCACCGCGCTCACCGGGCTTCCTGGTGCAAGCGCTGAGGCAGAGACCCTTGTGATCGCGGCGCCGGCCGTGCCCGAAGGCTTCGACGGCGACGCCCTGCGCCCCGGCACCCAAAATGTCGTCACGCAGGTCTATGAGCCGCTTTACCGCTATGGCCGCGTGGAGCGCGACGGGCGCTCCTATCTGGATCCGTCGATCATCGAGCCGCACCTGGCTGAAAGCCACACCGTCTCCGATGACGGCAAGACCGTGGTGATCAAGCTGCGCGAGGGGATCATGAGCCCCTACGGCAATGAACTCACCGCCGATGACGTGGAATGGTCCTGGAACAAGTCCTTCGACCAGAAGCGCACGGGCAACTTCATCGCCCGCGTTGCCAATGTGGACAGCGTTGAGGCCATTTCCGACTATGAGGTGCAGTTCAACCTCAACGCCCCAAGCTCCATCCTTTTGTCGGCGCTGACCCTTTATGTGCCAGGGATTTACGACTCCACCGAGGTGAAGTCTCACGCCACGGAGGATGACCCCTGGGCGCTGGAGTGGCTTGCTTCCAACACGGCAGGCTTTGGCGCTTACCACCTGACACAGGTGCGGCCCGACGAAATGGCAGTGTTCGAGCTGAACCCCAACTATTTCGGCGATGCCCCCCACTTCACCCGCGTTCTCTACAGGGAAGTGCCCTCCCCTGCGAGCCGCGCAACGCTTCTTTTGTCCGGTCAGGCCCAGTGGATCGACCGTCCGTCCATCCAGCAGGTGGTGGACCTTCAGGGCGATGACCGGGTGAAGGTGGAAGATGCCGCAGGCCGCGCCATGATGGCCGCCCGCATGAACCCCAATGTGGAGCCTTTTAGCGATCCTGCCGTGCGCAAGGCCTTGAACCACGCCATCGACCGTGAAGAGCTGATGGCAAGCGTTCTGCGCGGCACGGGCGACCTTGGCGATTCCATCGTCCCGCCCATTGTGGACGGCTACGACCCCTCCTTCTTCGAGTACAGCCACGACCCTGAAAAAGCCAAGCAGATGCTGGCCGACGCAGGCTATCCCGATGGCTTCGAGGTGGAGCTATTGTACTCCGACCTGTGGTGGTGGCTCGAGCCTCTGGC
>JBCDCF010000209.1:0-6352 GCA_039182345.1 Pseudomonadota bacterium | reverse complement strand
GCAAAGTCGGTGTGCCGACGGCCGCCTCCGCAGGCGTGTCATCCATGGGTGAAGCGCGGGAGTTTGCCCGGGACGTCGGCTTTCCCATCATCTTGAAGCCGCGGGCGTCCGCTGGCGCGTCGGGCACCTTTCGCGCCAACGACCCTGGCGAGTTGGAGCGGGTGGGCCGCGAGTGCGGCCTTGCCGACGGCGCGGGCGCCGCCATTGAGGAGTTCGTTGAAGGCCACGAGGGATTTTATGACACCCTCACCGTCAACGGCCGCATCACCCACGACTTCATCAGCCACTACTATCCCAACGTCTTGGAGGCGATGCGCACACGCTGGATCTCGCCGCAGATCGTTGCCACCAACCGCATGGATTCAGAGGCCTATACCGAGGTGAAGGAGATGGGCCGGCGCGTGGTGGACGCGCTCGGGATCACCACCGCCGCCACCCATATGGAGTGGTTTTTCGGCCCCAAGGGCCTGCGCTTTTCCGAAATCGGCTGCCGCCCCCCTGGGGTCGGCCAGTGGGACAGCTACTGCGCCGGCAACGACTTTGACCTTTATCGCGAGTGGGCGCTCGGCGTGTGCCACCACACCACAGAGCGCGCCCCATCCCGCCGCTTCTCCTGCGGGATCATTGCGCTGCGCCCCAACCGCGATGGCCGCATTGCAGGCTATGAGGGGACCGAGCGCGTGTTCTCCAAGTATCACAACCTGGTGGTGGGCCAGCATTTTCCCGAGCCCGGCACCGCCACCCAAGGTGTGGAGGCCGGCTATATGGCGAACGCCTGGATGCGCGTGCGCCACGAAGACTACGACACCTTGCGCAACATCTTGGACGATATCGGCAGAACCATCCAAGTCCACGCCCACTGACGTCTCAATCGATGGGAAGCCCACTCGGCACGTGATCGGGAACGCCAAAGGGCGTGTTCATCGCGCCCTCCCCCGTCAAGGCGTGGAGGAAGGCGATGATGTCGGCCACCGCCTCGTCCGAAAGGGACTGGGGGGCAAGGTCCCTTTGGCGGCGCTGGCGGGCCATCTCCCACCGGTCCTGCCACACCGCAAAATCGGACGCTTCAAGCCACGGCGCTGGGGGAAGGCCGGCATCCTCTGGGCGCCAGGCCGCCTGGGCGGCATCGGCATCAAGGTGGTGGCGGATGATCCCTTCAAGGGTGGCGTAGGCCCCGTTGTGGCCATAAGGGGCACTGAGCGCCACATTACGCAAGGACGGGGTGCGGAAGCGGTATGCGTCGGCGGCATCGTCGCTTTCGGCCATGCGACCCACGTCGCGCACCATGGGGTCGAACCGCCTGGTGCGACCCGGCCCGAAGGGTGGCAGCCCTAAAGCATGAAAGCGATGGTCGGTGAGAAGCGGGCCTGAATGGCAGGCCCCACACCCTGCCGACCCGTAAAACAGCGCTACACCACGCCTCGCGGCGGGGGAAATGGCATCAACCTCTCCGTTGAGGTGACGGTCGAACGGGCTGTCGATGCTGATCCATTCAGTGGCCATGAAGGCGGCAAGGGCGTTGGCGATCTCCACGATCGTCACATCCTGGGGCTTTTGGATGTGGTCGAAGGCGGCCACGAACCGCTCGCCATACTCTGGGATGGTCCGCACCCGTTTGGCGAGGATGGGCCAGGCCGCATCCACACGGTCGTGGATGGCGCCTGCCACCTCGTTTTCGGCAGGGTCGCCCGCCATCTCGAACCGCGCCACGAGGGGAAACAAAGCCTGTGCGGCGAGGAGAGAGTTGAGGCCATCGGGCAACCACTCCTCCGCAGGCGTGTCGAAGCGATTGCCATAGGTGTTGGCGAGGGAGACGCGGCCGTCGTGGAAGAAGATGGTCATCTCCTTCGCGCCAAGGTTCCACAGCCCCTGGGCATTGCGGGGGATGCGCTTGACGATGCGGCTTGCACCCTCCCCCGCGGTCCGCTCCGGCCCAAGGCCGACGCCGCCCTCGCCGATCCCCAAAGACAGCCCGTCGCCGGTGCCGTGCTTGGGGTGGTGGCAGGTGCTGCAGGCAATGTTCTGGTTGCCGGACAAGATCTTGTCGTAAAAGAGAAGCTGGCCCAGCGCGGCCTGGTCGCGGTCGAAGGTGGCAAAGTCGTCCATGGACAGCGGCCGTGGCAGCTCGCCCGCGGCTGAGGGGCCGGCAAGACCCAGGCCGAGCGCGACAGTGAGGAGGACCCAACGATGCTGCGCCTTGCCCGTCTTCCTGCCCTTGCCCTTTGCCTGGCGTGTGCCTTGGCGCAGCCCGCCCGCGCCGACCTTGAAAGCGCGCGCGACATGATGGAGGCAGGCGAGTTCGGCAAGGCCATGGCCGCCCTTCACCCCCTCGCGCGCTCCGGAAACGCCGACGCTGAGGAGTTGATCGGCGTCATGTACGCCATGGGCCTTGGTGTAGAGCGGGACGATGTCCGCGCGTTCGAGTGGTACCTGCGCTCCGCCATGAAGGGCCATCCAGGCGCCCAGTCCGGCATTGGCTGGTACTACGAGGTGGGACGAGGCGTTGCCGCACCCGACCTCGTGCGCGCCTACATGTGGTACACGCTCTCGGCCATTGGCGGCGACCCTGATGCGGCCATCAGCCTTGAAGAGGTGGTCAAGAAGATGACGCCGGACGAGATCCAAAAGGCCCATGTGCTCGTCAACGATTACAAAGTGTGGATGTACCCGTTCCGTTGAGGGTAACGGGCCGGCACACCATCGACGCCATGCCGGCCCGCAGCCTCAGTTGATATCCGCGTCCCGCGCGGCGGCCACATCGTCTTCGGCTTTCGCCACCGCCTCTGTCAGAGCATCAAACACCTCTTCCCCCCGCGTGACGTTGCCTTTAAACCAGTCATAGACCGGTGCGGCTGCTTCCGCGAAGGCAGCCTTTTCTTCAGGCGAGGGGACGTAGAGGTCGCCGCCACCGGCAACGAATTCTTCGTAAGCGGTAATGGACTTGCGCTTCGGAGATGCAAACGTTGCCTGCTGGAGGGCATAAAACCCATCCACCACCACACGGCGCAACTCCTGCGGCAAGGCCATGAAGTTGTCGTTGGACATCCACCACAGTGCGCCCATGTAGGCGTGGCCATCAAGGGTCACGAATTGAAGGCCCGCGTCGGGAAACTTCATGCCCATGATGTCGGTGATGCCATTCTTCGACCCTTCCACAACCCCGGTCTGGAGCGAGGTAAAAAGTTCGGGCCAGGGAATGGGTGTCGGCGCGGCACCAAGGGCCCTTACCAGTTCCTGGGGCAGGTCGGCCACAACGGTGCGAATTTTGAGGCCTTCCATATCGGACGGCATGGCAATGCGCCGTTCGGTGTTGGCGAAGTTGCGCCAGCCGCCCGTGTTGCCGATGGTCATGAGGCGGATCAGGCCGCCGGAATCTTCCAGCGCCATGTCACGCATCTTGCGGGTGAAGTCTCCCGAGAGGACGTGCTCGGCAATCCTGTCGTCGGCCATCAGGTAAGGAAGGTCGAGCACCTGCACGTAAGGGAACAGGCCAGATGCGCCGCCTGAGGTGGAGATGAAAATGTCGATCTGTCCGTCGGCGATCCCTTGCAGACACTCCGCCCCGTTGGAGCACAACTGCGTGCCCATGAAGATTTCCACCTCAATGGCACCGTTGGACGCCGCCTCCACGTAGTTCTTGAAGACGACGAGTCCGTCATAGTCTTCATCGTTCTCGTTGGAGTTGGCGGTGGCGCGCAGCGTATAGTCCGCCGCAGCCGCCGTCAGCACGGAGCCAGCAAGAAGTGCCGCCACAGCCGCCGTCTTCAAAACAGTCTTGATCACGAGTGTCCTCCCCTTTGCATGTCCGGCACGGCCGGCTTATTTGGTTGATCCGGCAGGGCCGGTCACGATGGTGGTCCGGCAAAGCCGGTGAGCGTTGGTATGGTCATGGAGATTGCGGGGATGAAGGTGATGAGGAAAATCACCAAGATCTCCACAAACAAAAACGGCAAAATGGCCTTGGCAATGGTCTCCACCCGCTCCTTGGAAACCGCTGCCGCCACAAACAGCACCAACCCCATGGGCGGTGTTGCGAGCCCCACAGTGAGATTGACGCTCATGATGATGGCAAAGTGGATGGGATCGACCCCAAGATCCACAAAGATGGGACCCAGAATAGGCCCAAGCACAATGATGGCCGGCCCCGCATCCAAGAACATCCCCACAATGAAGAGGAGGATGTTGATGAGGAAAAGAAGGATCAGCGGGTTTTCCGACAAGGTGAGAATAAAGGCGGCCAACTGCTCGGGCGCGTGGCTGAGGCTGACAACCGTCTTGAAGGCCATGGCAGCCCCCACAAGGAGGAGCACCACCGCCGATGTCAGCCCCGCACGGGTCAACACATCCGGCAGGTCCCCAAACCGCAGCGTGCGCAGCACGAACAGGCCGATGACGAGCGCATAGGCCACCGCCACGGCCGCCGCCTCCGTGGGCGTGAACACCCCTGCCAAGATGCCGCCGAGGATGATGATGGGCGTCATCAACGGGAAGAAGGCTTTGAGGCTCGCCTTGCCCCTCTCCCCCCAAGTATAGCGCCGGCTTGCGACGGGAAAATCGTACCGGTCGGCCAGGAGCTTGACCATGATCATCAAGCCCCCGCCCACCATGATGCCTGGGATGATGCCGGCCAGGAAGAGCGCGGCCACACTCTCCCCCATGACATAGGCATAGATGATCATGATGCCCGACGGCGGGATGATGGGGCCGATGACAGAGCTTGCGGCGGTGATGGCGGCGGCAAACCGGCGGGTGTAGCCCTGTTTTTCCATGGCGGGGATCAGCATCGATCCGAGGGCCGAGGTGTCGGCCACCGCAGAGCCCGACAGTCCCGCAAACAGCATGGACGACAGGACGTTCACGTGGGCCAGACCGCCGCGCAGGTGCCCCATCAGCGCCTGGGCAAACTCCACAAGGCGCAAGGTGATGCCACCGCGGTTCATCAGCTCCCCCGCCAGCATGAAGAAGGGGATGGCCATCAGCGGGAAGGAGTCCATCCCGTTGTAAAGATTGCGGTAGAGGAGCGTGATGTCCCGCTCCTGCCCGTTCAAGTAAAGAAGGATGCCAGGGGCTGCCAATAGGCCGAAGAAGACCGGCAGGCCCACCATCAGGAAGAACAGGAAGAGCGGCAGGAACCAAATGAGCATGTTACTCGGCCCCCGCCACATCGGGTGCTGAGATGGGCGACAGCCTGTGACCTGCCCCCAACAGGCGCACCAGGGCGCGCAGCACCAGTTCAATGTTGACCAGGATGAGGAGCGCAACGCCCACCAGGATCGACGTCATCATCCAGCTGCGGGGCACGCGCATCCAACTGTCGAAGGTGATGGAGGTGGGCACGTAAAGGGAGGCGGTGGCAAACCGGCCCCCAAGTCCCGTCACCTCCGACCAGCCGATCTGCACGGCCACCACAAGAACGGCCAAGCAAATCGTCAGCAAAATGAGGTTGAGGAGCTGGGCCAACACTGTGGGAAGGGCGTTGGCCACAAGGTCGATGGCGACGAAACCGCCGCGGCGAAACGCTGTGGGGGCCATCAGCCCCGTCATCCACAGCATACAAAAACGCGCCGCCTCATCGGGCCAAGGCAGCGCGTTGTTCAGAACGTAGCGGAAGAACACCTGGATGAGGATGGCCACCACCATCAAGGCGATGGCGACCACACCAATGGCGCGCCCTATGCGCAGGAGCCATTCATTGATGGCTCCCAAGGGCGTCAGCACCCCGATCAGTGCGCCCATATCCCCTCCCCGGCTGCGGCGTTCGTTGCGCCGCTTGTGTTATCGTTGCCGTCTATCCGTCGCTCTTGTGGGCCACATGACGGAACTCGCCGGCAAAAAATGCAAGTGCGTCGCCGCCGCGCACCTCAGCCTGCACCACCTGTCCGACAACAATGAGGTGGTCACCGCCGTGGTGGCCGGCCACGCGCACGCACTCAAACCGCGCCAAACACGCATCGATGACAGGCACGCCGTTCTCGTTCACCCCGTGCGGAAGATCGCGCAAGACGTGGGCGCTTTTGGAGAAGCCGTGGCACAGGTCGCTCTGGTGCGCGCCCAAGACATGGATGGCGTAGTGCTCGGCCCCTTCAAAGTATTGGTACCGGCGCGATCCTTTGGAGATGGACCACAGTACCAGCGGCGGGTCGAGGGACACCGAAGAGAAGCTGTTGACGGTGATGCCCACAGGGCCGTCCCGGGAGGCGGCCGTCACCACAGTCACACCGGTGGCAAACTGGCCAAGGGCATTGCGCAGAAGCTTGGTGTTTTGCGCATCGGGAGAAAAGGCAACGGCATGCTTTGTGGTGTGCATGGTCATTCAGGGCACCTCGTGTCCGAGCGCCGCCTCGTAAAGGCG
>JBCDCF010000208.1:0-6416 GCA_039182345.1 Pseudomonadota bacterium | reverse complement strand
GACCCGGCGTCGAGAATGCCGCGATCCTCTTCGGCACGGCTCACAACGGTGGCGACCACATGGAGCGCAAGCTCCTCCAGTGTTGCGGCGCCTTGGGACAGCATCATCTTGTCATTGAAGATGAAGGTGCCCGAGCGGTGCTCCGTCGCCCCTTGCAGCTGCCCCAGATTGGCAAGATTCGGCGTCCCACCCGTGGAGACGATGCGCGGCGAAAGCCCAGCGTCGGCAAGGCCGTCGCGTGTTTCGGCAAAGAAGGCGAGGGTCTGCGGCCACCCATCTTCCGGCGGATAAAGGAGAAGACCCTCGAAGATGAGGCCAGGGGTTGCCTCGATGGTGCGGGCAAGGGTGACGGCCTCATTAGGGGTGACGACCCCTGCGCGCTTGCGTCCCGTATCGCACTCCACCAGCACACGCAGGGGCCGCGTCATCTGGCTTGCGGCCGTCCCAAGGTGTTCCACCACAACGGGATTGTCGGCGCACACGGCAACGGTCGTGCGCTCGGCAAGCCGGGCGAGGCGTCCCATCGTCGCCTCGCCGAGGAGGTTGTAGCTGATCACAATGTCGTCGATGCCACCGGCGGCCATCACCTCCGCCTCGCCAAGCTTCTGGCAGGTGATCCCTTGTGCGCCGGCCGCCATCTGGCGCTTGGCAAGGTCCACACTCTTGTGGGTCTTGATGTGGGGGCGGTTGGCGACCCCGGCCCCATCGCAAAGGGCCTGGAGCTTGGCAATGTTGCGGTCCACCACATCAAGGTCGATGACGAGGGACGGTGTGCCGTAGGCCCGCGCCACAGCCTGGGCGATTGTGGCGTTGGTGGGCGGTCGGACGGTGAGCGTCATGACAAGGGGTGGTCCGTTGGAGGGGGTTTAGAGGCACAATAGGCCTCGCGCCGGTCCGATCAACGCCTTAGGCTTTGACACGGCTTGGGGGCCGGACGGAGCCCGCCGCCAGAAAGGACCCGTGACGATGCGCCTCTTTGCCGCCTCGCTTGCCACCGAAACCAACACCTTCTCCCCCATCCCCACAAGCCTTCGCAACTTCGAGGAGGCGTTCCGGGTGCGCCCTGGCGAGCACCCTGAGGATGCCAAGTTGTGCACAGCGCCCCTTGTGGTCGCCCGCACCCGCGCCGCCCAGGAAGGGTTTGAGCTTGTGGAAGGCTCGTGCTCCTGGGCCGAGCCTTCGGGCACCTTGAATGCGGCCGACTATGAGGCCATGCGCGACGAGATCCTTGCCGAACTGAAAGCCGCAATGCCTGTGGACGGCGTTCTCCTCGGCCTTCATGGCGCCATGGTCGCCTACGGCTATGACGACTGCGAGGGCGACCTTCTTGAGCGTGTCCGCGCCATTGTGGGAGAGGACTGCGTCATCGGCGTGGAGCTCGACCCCCACTGCCATCTGACCGAAAAGCGGGTGTCGCTGGCGGACGTGATCATCCTCTTCAAAGAGTATCCTCACATCGACTTCATGCCCCGTGCGGAGGAACTGGTGAGCCTTGTCCTGCGCACCATTCGCGGCGAGATCCGCCCCCGCCCATCCCTTTACGACTGCAGGACCATTGCCTTCTTCCCCACCACGCGCGAGCCCACCAAGGGCTTCGTTGCCAAAATGAAGGCGCTGGAAGGGGAGGGGCCGGTCCTGTCGGTCTCCCTCGGCCACGGTTTTCCCCATGCGGATGTGCCCAACATGGGAACCCGCGTCCTTGTCTACACCGACGATGCCAAGGCCGAGGGCGATGCCTTGGCCGAGCAGCTCGGGCGCGAGGTGATTGCCATGCGCGAGGCCGTCAGCCCACAAGTCATGACCATCGAGGAAGCTTTCGACGAGGCGGCGGCGACGGCGGGCGAAGGCCCCGTGATTGTGGCAGAACCGTCCGACAATGCTGGCGGGGGCGCCACCTCCGACAACACCATCAGCCTCCACGCCCTCCTTGCAACAAAAGGGCTGAAGGCGGCCGTCGGCCCCATTTGGGATGCTGGCGCAGTCCGCTTTGCGGAGGCTGCAGGCGTCGGCGCCACCCTTGATATGCGCATCGGTGGCAAGGCGAGCGCGGCCTCAGGCACACCCGTTGATGCGCGCGTCACCGTCACCGGGTTGGCAAAGGACGTGTTTCAATCCTTCGGCGATGCGAAAGCACCCGTGGGCGATGTTGCAGCGCTCACCATTGCAACGGAGGGCGGATCGGTGACGGCCGTCGTCAACAGCCATCGCACACAAGCCCTTGGGCGAGAGGTGTTTGAGAGCGTCGGCGTCGACCTTTCGGCCCTCGACATCGTGGTGGTCAAATCGGCGCAGCACTTCCACGCCGCATACGCGCCTCTTGCAAGGGGGGTGCTTTATGCAGAGACCGCCGGCTGCTCCACACAGGACTATAAGAGTCACCCTTTCAGCCGTGTGGAGCGACCGCTTTGGCCCCTCGATGATGTCACAGACGGGCGGCGCGTGATTTAGGGTGTGGCCCCATAAATGGTACGCGCTGCGCGAGGTCTCGGCGTACGCCGGCAAGGCGCGTGGACGCAGGAAACCCCGATGGTTTTCAAGTCCGCGCAACGATGCCAGCGTGAGCTGGGAGCTCGCCCGAAGGGTTCGCCAGAGCCGGCCCACCACAGGCGAAAGCTTCATTGAATTTGCAAAGGCATGTCCGTCCTCAGCGTTCGCCTGCGGTGAACCGGCTCTGACGAACGCAGCACATGCCACTTATGGGTCCACACCCTCACCCAGAAGCAACCTTTGGGTGGCAATGGCGCCATCTGCCTTGTGATTGACCGAACCCGTCGTTGGGTTTGATCAATATTGATCCTTGCGCGGCGCCTTGAGACGGAAGAACATGCCGCCGCCGAATGGTCGGGGTCGACCCTCACTTGACGGCCGCAAACGAGACCAAACGATCGTCGAAACGGCAGAACGCCGCAGGAGGTTGGGCATGAGAACCACACGCCGCACATTCATGAAAACAGGCGCAGCGGCGGCTGCCGTCGTCGGTGCACCCGGAATTTTGCGCGCACAATCGGCACCCTCGTCCGCCGGAACGCTCCGGGCTGTGATGCACGGTGACCTTGCCTCCTTCGACCCGATCTGGACCACCGCCAACATCACCTCCTACCACGGCGGATTGATCTACGACACGCTGTTCTCCCTGGATGAAACCTTCCAACCCCGTCCGCAAATGGTGGGGGACTACACCCTCTCCGACGACCAGAAGACGTGGACGTTCAAGCTGCGCGACGGCCTTGCCTTTTCCACCGGCGAGCCTGTGACCGCGCGCGACTGCGTTGCCTCCATCCGCCGCTGGGCCGCCCGTGACGGCGCCGCGCAGCACATGTTCCGCCGCGTTACCGACACCCCTGTGGTGGACGACACCACCTTCCAGATCGTCCTGTCGGAACCCTATGGGCTGGTGCTCGATGCGCTCGCCAAAGTCTCCACCAACGTGTGCTACATCATGCGTGAGAAGGAGGCGATGACGGACCCGAATGAGCAGGTGAGCGAGTACATCGGCTCAGGCCCCTTCATCTTCAATCGCGACGAGACCACACAGGGCGCCCGCTACGTCTACGACAAGAATCAGGCCTATGTGCCGCGCGATGAGCCCGTGTCGGGCGTTGCCGGCGGCAAGAGGGCCTACCTTGAGCGCGTGATCCTGGAAAACATCTCCGACCCGCAGACGGCAATGGCTGCCCTCCAGGCCGGCGAGATCGACTTTTACGAGACCCCGCCCACTGACCTCATCGATGTGTTAATGGACGATCCCAACATTGTGGTGAAGGTGCTCAACACCTTCGGCAACATGGGCTGGATTCGCCTCAACTTCCTGCATCCCCCGTTCGACAACGAAAAGATGCGCCAGGGGATGCTCCACCTCATCAAGCAGTCCGACATTGTGCAGGCCACCTTCGGCAACCCCGAATACTACAAGGAGTGTGCGGCACTTCTTGGCTGTGGCACGCCCATGGAGAACGACGTCAACACGGCCTGGTTCAGCGAAGGCCAGAACATCGAGAAAGCCCGCCAGCTGTTCCAGGAGGCCGGCTACGACGGCACGCCCGTCACCGTGCTTCAGGCCACCAACATCGGCTACATGAACAATGCCGCCCTGTTGATTGCCCAGTGGCTGCGTGAGGCTGGCGTCAACGTCAATCTGGAGGCCTCGGACTGGGGCGGTGTGGTCACCCGCCGCGCCGTGAAGTCTCCGCCCGACGACGGGGGCTGGAACATCTTCGTCACCTGGGCCTCAGGGCACGCCTTCGGCAACCCCATCGGCCTGTCTGGCCACTCGGCCTCGGGCGGCGACGGCTGGTTCGGCTGGCCCGAAAACGCCAAACACGAAGAGCTGCGCGATGCCTGGGCCGCCGCCCCCACCTTCGAAGAGCGCTTTGAGATCGGCAAGCAGATGCAGGAAAACGCCTGGAACTTCGTGCCCCACGTCTATGGCGGCCAGTGGGTGCAGCCTGCCGCCTACCGCTCCAACCTTGAAGGGGTGATCGCCTTCCCTGAACTGGTTCCCTTCTGGAACATGGACAAGGTTTGACGCGCACGCCTCAGTCTGAGCGCTAAAACAAGGGCCGGGCGGTGGTGCCGCCCGGCCCTCATCTCGTCTCCCTCACCGCGCCGCGGAAGGATGTTGCGCTTACATGGCCGCCTACTTGATCCGCCGCCTGTTCTCCACGCTGATCGTGATGACGGTGGTGGGTGTCTTCGTCTTCCTGTTGTTGCACCTGTCGCCTGGCGACCCTGCGGCCATCATTGCCGGCGACAACGCCACCCCTGAACAGATTGCCCAGATCCGCGACCGGCTCGGCCTCGACGATCCCTTGCCTGTGCAGTTCGTGCGCTGGGCAGGGGGCGTCCTCCAGGGCGACCTTGGGGTGTCCATCTTCACCAACGAGCCGGTCATCAAGCTGATCGGGCAGAGGATGGAGCCGACCATTGCGCTGGCGGCCACAACCATCGTGTTTGCCATCATCATTGCGGTCTCCTTCGGCGTGCTTGCGGCGTGGAAGGCGGGCACGTGGATCGACCGCTCGCTGATGGCTGTGTCCGTGTTCGGCTTTTCCGTGCCAGCGTTCGTGGTGGGCTACCTTCTCATCTACTTCTTCTCCATCGAGCTGCGCTGGCTCCCTGTGCAGGGCTACCGGTCCATCTTCGACGGGGTGATCCCCTGGGCGCGGCACCTTGTGCTGCCCACCATCACGCTGGGGCTCGTCTATGTGGCGCTGATTGCGCGCATCACCCGCGCGTCGATGCTCGACGTGTTGTCGGAGGACTACATCCGCACCGCCCGCGCCAAAGGCGTCGCGACGGGGTCGATGCTTCTCAAGCACGCCTTGAAGAATGCCGGCGTTCCCATCGTCACCGTCATCGGCATCGGTGTGGCGCTGTTGATCGGCGGGGTGGTGATCACCGAGACCGTCTTCAACATTCCAGGGATCGGCCGGCTCGTGGTGGACGCCATCACCAAGCGCGACTACCCCATCATCCAAGGGGTGATCCTCCTGTTTGCAGGCATCTATGTGTTCGTGAACCTTCTGGTGGACCTCAGCTACACCGTGCTCGACCCAAGGATCCGCTACTGATGGCCGAGGTCAGCACTGCCGCAAACCAGGGGGCGGCCGCGGCCAGCCGGAAGCAAAGCCGCGGCCAGAGGGTGGCGCGGTTCATCAAGCGCAACCCCACAATGGTGCTTGGCGGAGGCATTCTCGTCTTTATGGCGCTGGCGGCGGCCCTTGCCCCGTTCTACGCAGGCGATGCGCGGCTGATGCAGCCCATCCAGCGTCTGCGCCCGCCCTCTGCCGAACACTGGTTCGGCACAGACGCTCTGGGGCGGGAGGTGTTTGCCCGCACCGTTTATGGGGCGCAGGTCTCCCTCTTCGTGGGGGTGGCCGTCGCCGTCCTTGCCATCGGCTTCGGGCTCGTCATCGGCCTTCTGTCGGGCTTTTTCCGCAAGCTCGACGCTGTGATCATGCGCGTGATGGACGGGCTGATGGCAATCCCCTCCATCCTCCTTGCCATTGCCCTCGTGGCCCTCACACAGTCCAGCGTTTTGACGGTGGTGGTGGCCATCGCGATCCCCGAGATCCCGCGCGTGGTGCGCCTCGTACGCTCCGTCGTCTTGGGTGTGCGCGAGGCGCCTTATGTGGAGGCGGCCGTTGCCTCGGGCACACCGACACTCACCATTTTGGTGCGCCACATCCTGCCCAACACCACGGCGCCTTTGATTGTGCAGGCGACGTACATTGGCGCGTCGGCGATCCTGGTGGAGAGCGCGCTTTCCTTCCTCGGCGCTGGCACGCCGCCTGAAATCCCAACCTGGGGCAACATGATTGCCGAAAACAGGCTCTACCTCTCCCGCGCGCCGTGGACCATTTTCTGTCCGGGCATTGCGCTCGCCCTTGCCGTTCTTGCGGTGAACCTTCTTGGCG